>NZ_JAIWNS010000133.1 GCF_020216685.1 Methanospirillum hungatei
CTCTCAGCATGAGGAGATGAAGCTCCTCCTTCGGAATGGTGAAATCCGGGATATTGACGTGATAAACACAGACCTCAGGGACGAACACGGGGATCTTATCGGCTATATGTGTATCGGGGATGACATCACCGATAGAAAAATTGCGCAAAAAGAAGTGGAAGCATGGCGTAACCGGTACAAAATGGTCACAACTTCATCCGGCCTTGTTGTCTATGATTATGACATGAAGCAGGATCGGATCATCATGAGTGAGAATGTCAGTGATGTCTTTGGATATCCGCATGATGAGATCAGTCATGGATTTGATCAGTGGCTTGAACTTGTCCACCCTGATGATCGAAAGGCAGCCCTTGATGCGTTTTATTCAGTGCATACAAACTCCGGGGGAGGCATTGTCAGGTACCGGTTCAGACATGCTGATGGTCATTATGTCTGGGTAGAGGATCGGGTTTCTGTGTTTGATAAGTTTGATTCTGACCGGCTTATGGGCATTATGGCTGACATTACCAGGCAGCAGGAGGCAGAGGAGGCACTGCGGCTCAGTGAGGCACACCTCAAAACTGCGAATAATAAGCTTAGTCTTCTCAGCTCCATCACCAGACATGATATCACAAATTCGCTCAGTGCAATGCATGGGTTCCTCTCTCTTTTGGGAGAGTGCGAACCTCAGGAAATTCCGATATTTACAAAAAAACTGCAGGATCTAGCCGTTTCAATAGAGTCTCAAATAGCCTTTTCACGTGAATATGAAAAGGTCGGAGTGTCAGAACCGGACTGGTTTTCCGTATCTGATATCCTGGAAAACTTACCGTTCGAGCATATTCGCCTGAACTGTGAAGTTCCTTCCAATCTTTGGATCTATGTTGATCCCATGATCCCGAAGGTCTTTTACAATCTCCTCATCAATGCAAAGAACCATGGAAAACACGTCTTTACCATCACCGTGTCATGGAGGAATAATGATACGTCCCTCATTCTCTCATGGGAGGATGATGGCATTGGTGTTCCCCATGAAGAAAAGGATCTGATCTTTACCTACGGATATGGGAAGAATACCGGGTATGGATTATATCTTATATCTGAAATACTGAAGATTACTTCGATTACCATCTCTGAAACCGGCACACCAGGGAAAGGGGCACGATTTGAGATGGTGGTTCCTTTCGGAGGATACCGGTTTTCCTCATAATGAACTTACAACAGGATACCGGGGTTTTCCTAATTTCATCCAGTATTCAGCATGACTTCTGATTTTTTTTCTTCAGACCATCAATCCAATAGTTTATGCTGATTGGGATCAAAGTTTGTTGATCCAACTGATAGTACAGACTATCCAGAGAAGGTGTTATGAGCAGGTCCGGGGATAAACAGTTCCAATATGGTCAATATTCGTTGTCGTACCATATTATGCTCATCTTCCTGATCATAGGCATCATTTGTACAAGCATCATCTTCGCCTATCTCTTTCATGTTGAATCTGATTCAATAGAGTCTGAATTTTTCCTTTCCCAACGATATGGGGAGGAAGCCCTTATTCATGCAATCCAGCTGGCAGATCAGAGTCTTTCGTTTTATGATAATGCATACAATCAACCTCTCCGTCTGGCACTGCTTGATTATCAAAACCTCTACCATCAAAGCGGGAAGAGTCCTGAAGAGTTGGATTTAGAGGGAATAAAGGAGAAAGTGGCAGGTTATTTTGATCACCCCATCGACCTGTATATCTTTAATTCTTCAGGAGTGATCATTGCCTCAACCTTTCAGCCAGATAATGGGCTTGACTTCTCATTTGCCCCGAAATTCAAAGAACGGTTGAATACCATCCGGCTTGGAGACTCAGTCGCATTTGATGCCATCGTAACCGGGACAAAACTGGGAGAAGAACGGAAATATGGATACATCCCGACACGGGATCATGAGTATATTCTGGAGATTGGGATAAATCTGCAGGAGTTCTTTGAAAAACAGGGGATATCCAAGTATCCGCGTCTTGCCCGCTGGTATAAAGAGACGCAGCAGGATATTGAATCAGTATGGATATTTGACCTGACCTTTAATCAGGCTACAGATATCCGGACTTCCATCCCCGGATTTTCGGTGTACCCATATGAATTTGTGGACCGGACAGATCGCATTGACAATTTGATAACAGCCTTTGGTGAAAAAAAGAGCTTTATCGTTACCGGGCCACAACCAAACCAGATTACGAAATATCTCTATATCCCCCAGATAAAAAGTTCCACAGTATCATCTGGTCTGTTCGACAAAGTGGCAGAGATCGTCTACTCATCTGAACAGGTACGGCAGAAGACAGAAAAGGCACTGTTAAAGAATATCCTCAATGCCCTGATGATCATAGCACTGTTATGTCTCATCGCATTTTTCATATCACGGTATGTAACCAGGCCGGTTTACCAGATAATTGAGGACATTGAGATCATTGCAGATGGAGATTACGATCACCCGATCCGCCGGACAAAGGGCTTTGAGTTTCGAAGGCTGGAAGCGAGTATTCAGAAGATGGTAGGGCGGCTGAAAGAGGATATCATCTCAATCAGGCAGAAGACGGATGAGCTGAATGATGAATTACGAAACCGGCAATTTGCAGAGGAGTCACTTCGGGCAGCAAATCATAAGTTATCTCTGCTTGGAACCATTACCAGGCATGATCTGCTGAATCAGATGTCTGTGGTATCCTCAGGATTTGACCTTCTTGAGGATGAGATTCCGGTTAATGAGCAGAATATCCGGATTTTAGCCATGATTCGTGATGCCCTGAATTCCACCAGTGATATAATCCTCTTTACCCGGATATATGAACAGATGGGGGTTGACAAACCGGTCTGGCATTCCGTAAGCAGGCTTATAAATGAGACGATAAAAAATTTCAGCGAGCACTCCTTGACCGTTCATGATCAGACGAATGGTCTTCTTGTATATGCTGATCCGATGTTTGACCGGGTCATCTATAACCTCATTGAAAATTCACTTCGTCATGGCGGGGAGGTAAGCCGGATCTCCTGTGACGTGAGGATTGATGATACGTTTGCCATACTCACCTATTCTGATGACGGGTCGGGGGTCCCTGCAGCTGATAAGGAGAAGATATTTGCAAGAGGATATGGGAAAAATACCGGTCTAGGACTCTTTCTGACACGGGAGATCCTCTCCCTTACCGGTATAGAGATCCGGGAGACTGAAACCCCAGGGGAAGGTGCCTCTTTTGAACTGAAAATTCCGCAGGGAAAATGGCGGTTTGAGGATGCCGGTAAATAATAGAAAACCATCGGGCCGGTGTAGATCCGGATGCATATATAGTGCTTTGCATGAGTGTTTTCGGTTTTTTAAAAAACTGGAGTATCAGGTTATCTCTCAAAAATATCTGATTATTGGCGAAATAGGAGGTCCGAATTATACATCTATAAGAACTATTTCCCTGCTCTGAATGTATGAATGGCGCACCTGCAATTGTCAGACATCATGGGATTATTGTTCAGGTTATATAGAAAAAAATTATAAGTGATGACCGGAAATCCATATATTTCAAACGATATAAAAACGATTTAATACCCTTTTTTTCAATAAAAAGAGATAAATTATCGTCTTTTAATATAGCCAAAGGATAGGGTCAGACGCCTGTCTGCCACATTCATGACCGTGTTTTTTTCATTAAAGTGATATTCTTCTCCCAATTCAAATATCTGCAATAATCAGGTAAATCATGAAAATAAGGATTATTTTCGGAGTATGAAATTTATAAAACCCACCTGTTTTTTATCGTAGGGATGATTTTTCCTTCATCTCTCATCCTGGTGGTCTGGTCTCTATCACACTGATCAGAGATATGGATCCGGCCGGAGATGTGCGTGTGGATCCTGTCGTATACTTCTCACCATCCGTTGTGATAAGAATGGTTCCCCTGATATCAGTCTGAAATACCTCTGCCCCGGCAGCCTCCAGTCCCATCACGGTTGCTTTATTGGGGCCTTTTCCGGTCCTTCCGACACTGATGACAGCCACTTCAGGTTTTAAGCGATGAATAAAGCCTGCATCATATGCCTCCCGTGATCCATGATCCGGGACACGAAGGATCTGGATGGGATCAGGAAGAGAGATATCTGGTGAACCGTTCTGTGAAAGGAGGAGCATGGATACATTTCCAACGCTGATCTTCAGAACCGCCTCATCATATCCCATCCCTGTCTGGTTAACCGGAACAACTTCAATAGACGCATCGTTCCCTATCGACATGATATCACCCGCTGCCAGTGATGAGTGGGGGATTGATTCATTCTCTATCTTCTCGAGGACCCGTCCATAATACGGATATACCTGACCGGTTCCGGTATCGCGATAATCGTAAACGACAGTCCGGTTCATAACCTCAAGGATTCCCCCCGTCTTGCCCGGATCCATACTGGTCACCAGGAAGAGATCCAGAGCGGTGATATTATGGCCGGTCAGATATGCCGCTGTGGTGTTCCGTTCCGGTCCTGCATCGATCAAAGTACAGGTCCCTGCTGTCTCCACCAGGACTGCATCACCGGTTCCGACATCAATGACATGAATGGTTGTCTCCTCTGCTGTTCCTGGTGAAAATACAAGTAAGAGCAGGATTGTGGTACACATTATTACTCTGTGAAAGCTTCTCATGGTGTATTGATACCCCCCGTTCCGGGTATACCATACGTTATCCAACGTCCCTCAAATTGCTTCTTCTTATGTTCCGATGCTCTACGATGAGAGAGGAATAACCCCGGTATGAGTGATATCTATAAACATTGGCAGAAAAGATGTATAATCAGTCAACAGTCTTATGGTTCCTCTCAAACTTCCCATCGGTATTCAGTCATTTTCAGAAATTCGAACCGGTGGGTATGCCTATGTAGATAAAACCCCCTATGTTGCCTCATTAGTGCAGGAAGGAAAATATTACTTCCTTTCCCGGCCCCGCCGGTTTGGGAAAAGCCTCTTTCTTGATACACTGGATTGTGCATTATCAGGAAAAAAGAATCTTTTTAAAGGCCTCTTCCTCGATAGTCCGGAATCCACCTGGGACTTCTCAGTAACCTGGCCGGTGATACGGATAAGCCTGGGTCAGCGGATCAATACCACGTCTAACGAACTTCATGAATACCTCACCCAGATTATCAGCCGGGAAGCACAGCGGTTTGGATGTACTATCAATCCTCATATTTCACCCGGATTTCAGCTTGAAGATCTCATTCGTGATGTGAATAACAAGACGGGGCTTCAGGTGGTCCTGCTTGTTGATGAGTACGATAAACCAATTCTGGACAATATCAATTTTTCATGCATTCTTATTCTCAATACCACATGAAAATTATCGGAATAATCTGATTTCACGATTTGAAGGCTATTATGCGAGTGTTGTATATGCATATCTGGCAAGTCTGGGATATGAAATAATCCCGGAGGATACGACGAATAAAGGCAGGATTGATTTAACTGTCAAAACCAGATCATATATCTGGATCTTTGAATTTAAGGTAAAAGGAATTGACCATTCGGGTAATAAGGATCCCCTGAAACAGATAAAGGAACGGGGATATGCTGAAAAATATGCCGCTGACTCCCGCCCGGTTATTGAAATTGGGATCGTTTTTGATCCAAAAACCAGAAATATTGAGGCATGGGAGGTAGGAAACCCTGATTTTTAATTCTTTTTACTGATTACTTTCTCAATACTCTCCAGTAACTCCTGTTTCTTATAGGGTTTGACGACATAGCCGGCGGCACCGACCCGGAGAGCCAGGGCAACGACCTGTTCAAGTCCGGCAGCAGAACACATAATGACAGGAATTTCGGGAAAATCCTGTTTCAATTCACGCAATATCTCAATTCCATTAAGTTTCGGCATGACCAGATCAAGCATGATAAGGTCAGTTGGATGGATTTTCAGGAAATCAAGGATGTGTATTCCATCAGGCTGGGTCAGGGTGTTATAGCCCGCTTCGGTCAGAATGACATTCATCTCTTCAATATCTGCCGGATTATCATCAACCATTAAAACAGTGGTCATACCATCAACTCATAGTGAACAGCAAATTACTCTTTCGGATTTCTTTCTCATTGATCTTCATATGGTATGAATTTGTCTAAAAAAATCTGAAAAGTCAGGGGAGCTTATTCTCCCGCTGTTGCAGCAACAATGACATCTGTATTCATCGTGACATACAGGTCAACCGTCTCACCAGCTGCCGGATATTCCGTGATATCTTCAGTCACCGTGATAAAGCCGGGCTTTGAAGCCACCATGGTTTTATACGGTGTTCCTGTAGTATACACCGGGATCTGCAGATGGCCGTTCATGGTCATACCCTTGTCCTCTCCGTCCATCTCGATAGTAACACCGTCTTCATTGGACCAGATCAGGTAATATCCAATATCTCCACCCAGTGGTTTTGGTGTCGGAGTCGGACATGGGGCGGGTTCGATATCCACGTAAATATCAATGGTCTGACCTTTTGCTGGAACAACTGGCAGGTTTCTGGTGACACTTGCATACGAACCGCATCCTTCATAGGTAACGGTATATGTTGAATAGGGCGTTCCTGTCGTATATATCGGGACAGAGAGCATGCCATTCTGGATATCCCCGACATATTCACTGTCAAGGTGCACTTTTGCTCCATCTGCATGACAATGGAATTCATACCAGCCCCTGTCCCCTCCTATTTTGGCTGCGGTTCCCCCGGTTAACATTAATGCCCCGGCAATAAGCAGACAAATTATTCCAATTCTAAAGTTCATGGATAACCTCCGTCAGGTGTAATACACCATCAGGTACTATGAGAGATTCCCCCATGGATATAAAAATTATATGATTACCAGTGTTCATCTGTCTGGAGATGAAACATATACCTGAAACCTTCGATGGACACCTGGACTTCTCATCTCCCTGAAATCTTTCAGTCCCTTGTATCACCAGAGTATTTCATGCCAGATACCTACCGGCTCGGGACTGATGCCTATCTGGTCCCTTCTCCTGACCGCCAGGATCTCCTCTTTTCATTCCCGGTGGTATTCAGGGTGCCCGTAATTGATGAGATATCCCTTCCGCTCTCTGCATCAGCAGGGGCTGTCCATACGATTATTGAGTATTGCAAACAGTCATCGATGAAAGATACGAGAATGGGAATACTGTATGGTGCAGGAACCGGAAATCAGAGCAGGTACCAAGTTCATATCGAACCATGTACGATCGCTTCATCCCCGTCAGCACTTGCATCCCATCTCTGGAGACCGGATGATGAGAATGTTCTGTGTCCTCATGGGATTCGGCTCAGTATCCGGGGAGCACTGCCGTACCTGCCGCTCTCTTCGACCAATATTACTCATGTTCAATCAGATATTGGATCATACCTCGCTGCTCTTGCTGATTGTATACACAAGGTTCCTGTCAGACAGATAAAACGGGGGTGGGAGACGGTCCTTGATCAGCTGCATCTTCGTTCAGAACTTAGCCGGATGGGTCTGGTCTGTTTTATCGGTGATGGAACCCGCCCTGCACGGTCATTTACCCGTCACCGGAGCTGGCACCGGGTAGCAGGGCCAAAAGAGGGGGTTCATATTCCATTTTACTGCCCGACTGAACTCTCTCCGGTTGAAGTTATGCTTGCAGGGTCTAACCAGACCGTGTCCGGTCTTGGAATAAAACGAGGTGAGATATTCGCGATAACCGGCTCGAATGCAGAGGGAAAATCCACCTTACTCAATGCCATTCAGGCAGGTGTGGATGATCATGCTCCGGGTGACGGGAGAGAAGTACTGGTCACCGTTCCTGGGGGTTTTTCTCCGGATGCTACCGGAATTGAACTGAAAGGTGCCGATCTTCGTCCATTCTTCGGGGGTATTCCACCGGGGATGTCGGGAACTCCTGATTCTGTATGTGGACAGGGAAGTGGCTCGGCATCCATGGCCTATCGGATCTCTGATGCACTCAGACGTGAAGCACCCTATATTGTTATCGATGAGGATCGTGCTGCCCAGAACCTGATGGTTCCCTGTTACATGAGCCATTCCAAAATCCGGTCGCTTGCATTCCTGCTCGCAGAAGATAGAACCGTATTTGGGGATACATCGTTTATTATTGCAGGATCAGGCATGGAACTCTTGATAGCTCAGGCAGACCGGATACTCAGACTTTGTCAGCACCAGCCATATGCTCTCTCTGTTCCAAAATATCGGGAAGGGCTTTATGAATTCTATGAAAAAATGGCTGGAATGGTCCCGAAAAAATCAGGTGAACGTGATGTTGGCAAATAATTATTGATATGTTTGACAAAACAAATCTCGTATAATTTGCTGAAAAACCAGACAATCGGGAAAAATATCAGTTATTCAATATATGAGAAAAAATAAAAGGGTGTTTTGTCTTTAATAATATCTGAAGGGTCGATCATCATGCTTGATTCCGATATCCATAAGGCGCTTTGTCAGGTCCTTCAGATCCGACCCGACGATACGGTCACGGGATATCGTATACAGGACATCATCCATAAAGAGTGACCGGAGCACCGTTGACCCATACCACCATTCATCATCTGACGAACCGGTTCCCTGTTTAACCCGCCCTTTTTCAGTAAATCCGGTATCCGGGTTAATACCAAATACATATGTCCCCTGCCAGGTCTCCTCGGTATGGGATCCTTCATACGTGCTACCCTGGACCGGTATGTGAACAACCTCCCTGATCGGAATTGCCATGATATTCTTCTCCTTATCAAGCAGGAACGCCCGGTGATCTGAAAGGACGGCAGAGTCAGATCCCTTCTCTCCGATGACAATACTCTCAACAAGTCGTGGATTATTCACATTACTCACATCAAAGAGGGCTATCTTCACCCCGGTCGGGACAATTCCGCCCCATTCATTCTCCATGGTGTCTTTGCCAATGCCAATCAGGTGAGTCTCGTCATAGGGATGGAGATAATCTGAATATCCGGGGATTTTCAGTTCTCCAAGGAGGCCGGGCTGATAGGGATTGGAGAGATCAATCACGAACAGTGGATCGGTCTGCTTGAACGTAACCAAGTAGAGCAGGTCTCCCATAAACCGTGCAGAGTAGATCCTTTCATCAGGAGCCAGATGTTCGAGCCGACCGATGATCTTCAGGGAAGGGTCAAAGACATAGACATTACTGTACTGTCTGGCATCAGATGCAAAGTCAGATACAGTTGTTGCAACCCGGAGATTTCCACGGTTTTCATCCAGGGAGAACTGATTTAAGAGGTATCCAGGTACAGTCCCCGTTGCTTTGTATGCGATGTCACCATCTTTAATCGCAAACCGGTGAATGACCGACTCCTGCTCTGGTTCTTTTGATTCTGCTGATTTTTCATCTGTTAGGTACCACCCGTACCAGGGTCGCTGTTTTTCATAGGCAACATACACATTCTGCGGCGATACATAGAGTGTATTTGAATATCCCAGAAGGAATGACTCAGCCTTGGGCTGCCCTGACCCGGTCACCGGAAATGAGGTCAACGTATGCATCTGGTACTCATTCATCAGAGATGGGGGACACCAGATCGATGATATCTCAATTGGTTCTGTACCGTCATAGATGATGGGCATCCGGGGATTATGGTAATCAGGAGTCTCTTTGGTCAGAACATAGACATAATCGCCGATCATCCGGGCATTATCATATGTTCCAGGGGCAGAGATTGTCCTGACTTCCTTCGGGCTCTTCCGGTCGGAGATATCATATATCACGGCCTGTGTCTTTCTCGAATAATCAGGGATTGGAACCGCCGATCCCTTCGGGGTGTACCAATGCTCGTCATTCGTGTCAGTAAAGACGACAAGACGGTCCCCTGCAAGGAAAAGCTCTGATACTGACCCTTTTACCGGCAATTCAGTCACGATCTTCCCCTGCTGCGGGGGGAAGGCATCGACGATGGTGAGGGTATCTCCACTCTCGATGTAGATATATTTTCCATCATTTTTTACAAAATCCGCTTCATCAACTCCGGCAACCTGAATGTTGGTCGTGGAAAAGTCACTTGCTCCTTTGTCTGAACCTGCAGAGGTCGTGGCAGGTGCTACCATCTCCTTTGCAGCCATGGGAGCAGGTGCCAATACCATCTCTGGGACTGCCATGGCCATATCATAATACATCCCGTTTGAATAGCCATACCGGTATTCAGAGGTGACATTCTTCATATACTCTTTTAAATCCTCATCGGTGGTTATCTCCAGCATTCCAGGTGCAGATGCATCGGTGCCGGATACCTGGAAAAGCCCTGCACATACCGCTATCAGGATCACGGTAAGAAACAGGGATCGCATTGGTGCCTGTGGTATCATAATGATGTAATATACCTGATGAGGGTAATTAGTTGTCGAAGGCTTGGAAAATTTTCAAAGTAATCTTCTAATCGGAAAAGTGCTTTTCTGATTTTAAATCATTATTCTGGTTCATCCAGTTCATCTTCGTAGATGTATCCCTGGTTCATCTCCAAAATCCTGCTGACCTGAATCGATCTGGTGGGACATTGTTCTTCACATGTTGAGCATCCGGTGCATTTTTCCTCATGGAACACGTGTGCTATCCCGTTCTCTACGGCAAGAATTACTTCATCTGTGGTTACCGTTCCCTTCGATGTGAGAACCGGGTCTGTCTGCCGGTTAATCGGACATGCAACTGCACAACTACCACATCCAATACATGTGACCGGATTAATCCGGATATGAATAGAATAATTCATCCAGGTCTCTGATCTGGTTGCTTTTTGGAATATTCTTCCTGATTCCAGTACTACTTCCGGGCAGATTTCAACACATAGTCCACATCTGATACAATGACCTGGATAAATATGGGGGTTCCATACCGCAGGCCTTCCTGTTTTTTTCACTTCCAGGGCACCAGGAGCCGGACAGATCATCTGACAGAGATAACAATGGGTACATGCCCTCCCGGTAATTTCCGGGACACCCCGTGCATGAAGAGGAGTTTCCAGAGGCTCCGTGCGTGGATGAAGAAAATTAATAATCCATTTCTTTCGAAAAAAGAATTCCAGGTAGTTCTGAATGAATCGCACAGGTACTCCCTGATGTACATGTATGCATTCACCATAATGAAAGGGTTCGTATTTCATTATGACCATACCCGGATGTATTAATTCATTCAGGTTGACATATATGTATGCGAAAAATTCCCCTCTATGAGAAAGGCGGCATTATCAATGAACTCGGAGGAGATTACTGTACTGTCAGACTCCGAATCCCTGCTGGTCTGATAACGGTCGACCAGATGGAGGGTGTTGTAAAGATTGCCAGGAAATTCAATACCCAGGTGCATCTGACCACCAGACAGACGATCGAACTGGTCCATGTTCTCCCCGCTTCCCTTGACCTCCTTGCTACAGATCTTGAAGCAAACGGGACTCCTGTCGGGGCTGAAAAAGCGGAGATAGTCAATATTACTGCCTGTCCTGGGACAGACAGGTGCCGGTTTGCCATGATCGACTCAATATCTCTTGCCAAAACTCTTGATGAGAAATTTTTCGGAAAGGAGATGCCGGTAAAGTTTCGAATAGCCGTCTCTTCCTGTCCGAATTCCTGTGTGAGTGAGCGCCTGAATGAGATTGGAATCACCGGAGTCGTCAGGCCATACCGGGTTCCGGGAACCTGTACCGGGTGTGGAACATGCGTTCAGTACTGTAAAGAGAAGGCAATTTCCATTAAAAACGGACAGATACAGATGAACGACGACCTTTGTGTTCACTGTGGGATGTGTATCCAGTCATGCCCGTTCCATATCATCAAGGCTGAACCGGCTGCATATCATATCACCATTGGTGGCAGGCGTGGCCGGCATCCCCGTGTCGGGTATCATATTGTTACGGTTAAAAATCCGGAAACGGTAGTCAACGTCATTGAACGTGTGGTAAAGTGGGTCTATCGAAAAGCCTGGAGTGATTCCCTTCTTCCGGATCAATTAGAGATTCTAGACTTTGAATCTTTTAAAAAAGAGCTGGTTGGAGAACTTAATGAAGATGAGGTAATCACCGGGTACTGACTAAATACCCTGATTTTTCGTCATCTCCTTCGCATGGGGTATTTTTCCGACTGCTGCCATATATACTGCAAACTTTTTTTCTCCATCAATACCGATTAGGTAGTTTATTTCATCATCATTGAATGCACCTATAGCACAGACACCACACCCGACAACCTGAGAAGATAAATAGAGGTTCTGACATATATGGCCTCCTTCAAGGAAAATATCACGGAATCCTCGTTCACCATATCGCCAGGTCATTCGGTATGAATTGGCAACCCAGATAAAACAAACTGAGGCTTTTTGAATGCAGTCCTGGTTTAACCCTCCCTTATAGACAATCTCTGGTATCTGCTGCTCTTCAGATATAGCCCCAAGACTATGTTCCAGGGCCAAAAACCGGTACAGGCCTGATTTAAGGCCATGTACATCTCTTGCATACAGGTAGGTATCAATTGCATGACGTGCCCCGGCTGATGGAACGGTTCTGAAGGTACAATCTTCCATTATCCATTTTACGCCCTGTGTACACCAGAGCAGGTACGATAGGTCTTCGATAGAAAGAGGGGTGTCCTGATATGTTCGAATACTCTCTCTGGCTTCTATCGCAACAGATAGATCAAGATTTATCAGAAGTCCCGCATCCGGATCTGGAAGAGCGATCACCGTACCCTCAAAATCATCTTCTAATGGAGGAGATGGAATCCCTCTCATCTGATCAGTCGTAATTGGGCAGGTATATCGTGTTTTTCGTATGAAATCTACTCCAATTCCCATTAAAATCCTCTTCTTTTATGATATCTTCAGTGCTCTTTCAGACAACATATTTGCCCGCTTCTTTTCAGATTATATCCCTGTAAATGCCCAATTTCACTTCTCCATTCTTCAGATGATAGTATCTCCTGTAACGCGTTAATTTGTTCTGATTGTGCATCATCCTGCTTAACGATAAGATCAATCCGTTCACTTCCAATTACTGGTCCAAAAAGATCATATTCAGATGCCAGCGATGCTGAGCAGGGCCCGAAATCAATCTTTTCCTGTATTATCTGTTGCACTATCTCAAGTTCGGTTTTACATTCAGGTTCAATCCTTTCAATGAGCAACGGATTTATCTGATGATTGAGAATAAACTGTTCCTGAATTTCATAAAGAAATGAATGATCCGGGATTTTTGGAAAGGCAAATTCTTTTAATGAGTCATAATTTGGAAATACAGAAGCAGCCAGAATATATTCACGGTCAGCAACAGTAATTGTACATAATTTTTGATGAGTGTTGGTATATCCATGTTCCAATACATTCAGTCCGTTATTTCTGGGGCGGATAATTATGCCACCATGAACCGTATTCTTTTGCATGGAAAGAAGGGTGGATTCCAATGATGCCTCACGAACATAGATTCTCTTATTGAGCTTTCTGAGGTACTGGTCAAGAACGTCAAGGATAGGATCATACATCCCGTAGAATAGATAGATATTGTCAGGTGGAGGAGAACATCTTGTCATATGAACCAGGCTTTTTTTTCCCTTTCCTATTCCCTCACTATTTCGGGCAATATGCAGGACTGCATTAGATTTCACTGCTGAGATCTGGCCACCTTCGCGAGGAACCATCATTGCTTTATACTCATCACCTACCTTTCCTACGACCATCAGAACAAAATCATCGGTACCCAGCTCACTCGGTACAGAATCTGCCAGAGTAACCGGTATGGAATGGTGGATTGGTACAGGATATCCGATATCTGAAAGCCAGGGGATAATCAGTCCGCGGAGGACTGCAAGAGCTCCTGCTGGAGTTCCGGGGACTCCAAAGACAGGAATATCCTGAACAATCGCTGCGAGTGTGGTTTTTCCAGGCCGCATGGCAACTCCATGATACAGAATTGTTCCTATCGCGGTCAACACATCTTTCGTATGATCACGACATCCTGTTGAAGACCCACCTGATATGATAACAAAGGAACATTCCCCGACGGCTTCTTCCACTGTATCCCGTATTTTTTTTGGATCATCGGGTATTATGGGATAGATAAATGTTTCTATACCAATAGTTACAAGAGAGGCTGCTAACATCTCACAATTGCTTGCAATCACCTCACCAGGGCCTGGTGCTGTACAGGGTTCTTTTAATTCATCTCCCGTTGGGATTAGTCCCACAACAATTTTTTTAACCTGCACCGATGTAATCCCATATCCAATCATCGCTCCAATATCCTCAGGAGAAATCACGTGATCTGCAGGAATAATCATTTCTCCGGTCTTGATTTCACTTCCTGCTTTTTGAATATTCTGCCCTGGTCGTGCTGGTTTTAGTATGGTTATGTTGCCATTGACATCCTCTCTGATATCCTCATGCATAACTACGGCATCAAATCCTTCCGGTATCGGTGACCCGGTATGAACCTGATCAAATACACTCAGTTGTACCGGGTCAGAATCCGATGCATTGAATGTATCAGAGGCATTAATTACATACCCATCCCTTTTGGATACTGCACTATTCGGGACTGTAAGCCTGGAGTATACTGGTTCATGGCAGATATGGCCATGACTTTTTGTAACCTGAATCGTTCTGATCAGGTATCTAGGTTTCGCAGACGTCTTCAGAATTCTTTGTGCAGCAAG
>NZ_JAIWNS010000134.1 GCF_020216685.1 Methanospirillum hungatei
CGGAGATGATGGTCTCAAACTCCCGCTCCTTCATGGCAACAAGGGCTTCGTTCACGCCGGTTGCGATGGTTACGCGAAAATCACCGGTCCGTTCGAGAAAAATCTTCCCTAAATCCAGGAGGTCAGGTTCATCATCGACATATAAAACGGAGATCTGATCAGTCATGTATCTTCTCCATAGCGCCATTTCCCGAAAGGAACGGTGATCTCAAACCGTACACCCTGCTGGTATGTTCCACACTCACGAATAAAAAGACCGGTAATGGAAAGGATTTCACGAGCAAGAAAGAGACCGATGCCGGTATGCTTCCCAAATCCGTGTTCAAAGATCATCTCCTTATCTTCTCCGACAATGCCAATCCCGTCATCTTCATAGACAATAATGCAATCTCCATTCCTCCTCTCTGCCCTCACATGAATCTGTGTTACCCGCTCTCCATGCCGTATTGAATTTTCAAGGAGCGTAGTAAAGACTTTCCGAATGATGGGATCCGTAAATATCTCAAGGTTTTGTGGTATTTCGTTATAAAACACAATACCCGGATATTCTGCCTCTTCATAAGCCGAATCCACAATCGATTGTATGGCCAGCCACCCTGTTCCATCTATTCCGAAATTCTCATATTCACGGGTAAAGCTGATTATCTTTTCTATCTGTTCCCCAGCGATCCGGGCATTTTGCACATATTCATGTATCTTTTCAGGATCAGAAGCTTTTAGTGCCAGGTTGTGAAACATATCCACTGCTGATATCTTATTATAGATATCATGTCTGGTGAGACTGGTTAAAAGGCGGAGTTTCACGTTTGACTGACGAAGGGCCTCTTCATTATACCGTTCTTCTGTAATATCACGGATAATTGCCAGGACCTCACGGGGTGCTGATCTGATAAGCCGTGCCTCAAACCAGAGCTTTTTATCCTGAATATCAAGGAAATACTCAAAGAACTGCATCTTTCCGGTCATGAGCGCCTTCTGAATGGCTGAAAGACCCCTGGTTGCAACTGGTTTTGGGAGAAGGTCATGAAGTGATTTTCCGATCAGTTCCTCTTCCGGAACGAATAAAAGAGCAGGATCATTCACATGACAGGTCAGATATACGCCGTTCTCATCTAATGTAAACAGAATATCCGGAATCGCACTCACAATAGCCCGGAACCGTTCTTCATTCTGTTTGAGTACGACTTCTGCTTCTTTTTGCCTGGTAACATCCCTTGCAGACCCGACCGTTCCGATCATCTCGCCCTTTGGATTTAAGAACGGGGCTTTATGCACATCCAGGTAGAGGAACTTTCCTTTCACATTGCCATACTCATCAAACTGTCTGGGTTCTCCTGCATCCATGGTAATCTGATCCGTATCACGGCAGATATCTCCAAAGGTGTGCCATTCAGGGTTTTCAGGATGTTCTCTTTTCTCACGTTCAGCAAAGAACAGGTCAGTCTTCCCAATCGGTTCAGAGGGATCACGGGCGTTCAGAAGGTCTTCGCAGAGGGCCTTGTTTGCAAATAAATACTTCTTCTCCAAATCTTTTGCCCATATCATATCCGGAACCGTATCGCACATCATCCGGATCATGGATGAAAAGGAACGATACCGCTCTTCCCGCTCGTTTAAGGCTTTTTGAACCTGCCAGGCCTGTGTAATATCATCGCACCCCCCAAACAGCCTGATGACTCCGGGCTGGCCCTCACTTTCTTCACACCTGGTCTTGCAGGATATCCGGATCCTATCACCATTTTTATGCCTGACCCAGAGTTCACAGGTTTCAGACTGACCAGGAACAAGGCCTGTTACGTACTGATCAAATACAGGGAGATCCTCATCTATAACAATTGCCCGCCAGCATTGCATCTCTTTAAGTTCATCGATGGTGTAGCCGGTTATTTGTTCGACCGCTCCGGCCATCCAGTCAATGTGAAACATCCCGTCAGGATACCGGACACAGGAGAATGCAAAGTCTGACATCAGTGATGAGATCTGCCGGTATCTCTCCTCATTCTGAAGTAATATCTCTTCAGCATGCTTTCTTCCTGATATGTCAACTGCCATCTCCAGTCTGACCAGTCGTCCGTTCGTCCAGGGGATTGCACGTGCATGGCATTCATACCACCGGCCATCAATGGGATTTTTCCGTTCCCATACATGCGTCCCGAGTGGGCCTTTTGAATCGGTGAGTTGCCGGTTTGTACAGAATGAACAGGGAGAAGTCTGACCTTTTTGCAATACTTCATAGCAGGGTTTTCCGACCATATCTCCAAAAAGGTCTTTTGCTTTCTGGTTTTCGTATATCAGTTCATGGCTCTCTAAATCGACTACATAAATAACGATATCAAGGGTTTCAAAGACCAGTATCAGCTCTTCAATGCCGATGCCATAAAGACCGGGTCCGGGAGAGACAGAGGAGAGGCTCACAGGAGGTGTAATGACAGGGCAGCTCTCATCCAGACGGATATCATGATGTTTCTGAAGATATTGGAGAATGGACTCAGATTCATTCCACCGCCGGTCCAGCTGAGTGACCATGGAATCTATCTGGCTGACCTGCTTTACAATCATCTCCCTGATCTCTTTCTCCGGAATGAGTTCTGCATACCCGGTAATGACCGCAAGGGGGTTTCTGATCCCGTAGTTGAGTATCGCCTGCTGGGCAAAATTGACTTTAATCTGTTTTATCGCAGCATCCTTCTCCTCTTCAAGACAAAGTTTCTCTGTGATATCAAGACCCTGGGCAATGGTTGCAACAATCGTCCCCCCGCCGGTTGAGGAGATGGGAGATGAGTTCCAGAGTATAATTCGGACACTCCCGTCACGGTGCCGTACCGGGATTTTTATCATATCCCATCGCTCTCCCATGAGTGCCATCTTCATAAGACAGGTCCACTGGTCCTGATCCGGTGGATGGAAGATGACAGATAAGTCCTTTCCGATCAGGTCACAGGCCTGATATCCGGTAAGTATCTCACAGGCCCGGTTCACCCGGGTGATATGCAATTCAGGGTCCCAGACGATTATCGGACCACTGGCATTGGTTATCAGGTTTTCAAGATACTCATTTGTCTTTCGCAGATCTTCCTCAACCGATGCACGGGCTATTGCAGTCCCGATGGCATTGGCGAGCAGCGTCTCCTTCTCTCCCTTGTTCCATTCATATTCTGTTCTGCAGTTGTCAAATCCGATAAATCCCCAGAACTTCTCATCTACAATGATGGGGACAAGGAGGATGGAGATGATCCCCTGGGCAGTAAGGATCTCCCGTTCACTCTCCGGATGGTTTTTTACCAGCCCTGATACCACCTTCCCTCTATGCAGCAGATCATATGAGTAGGGGGCAACGGTCTGAAATGGCATGTTCTGCAGATCCGGGTTATCGAGCTGTGAATCAATCCCCGTGTTCGTCCATTCAAACCGCTGACTTACCAGGAGCTCATGGGTTTTTGGATCGGTATGGGACACAAAGATATTGACCCGGTCCTGATTCGTGACTGGGCCGATGATGTCAAGGACTTTCTGTAATGCACGGTTTACCTGCCGTTCCTTTAAGAGGAGCCAGGTGCATTTTGCGATTGTGGCAAGTAACTGATTCTGCGTGAGATGAGCGACAGGAGAATTTCTCCGGTCCAAAACATAGGAGATTGCGTTACGGAGCAGAGGAAACTGAAGACGGGGGTCTTCTCCTTTCTTTAGGTAGTACTCCGTTCCTGATTCCAGGGCAAGACGGGCTGCCTGTTCCTCATCGTGTCCGGAGAAGATGATAACCGGCGGTGAGGAGTTAAATCTGTGTAATATGGCAAGAAACTGCAGGGCATCCATATCAGGCAGATCAAAATCTGCAATAATGGCGTCATATGATTCCTGCTGGATCTGTATCAGGGCTTGTGCTGCAGAACGGGATGTATGGACGGTATACTCTCCGGTATCCTCAAGATAGAAATAGAGGGCCTCCAGCAGGGTCGGGTCATCATCCACTAGGAGTAATTGAATCATAATGACTATCGAATGTGTTGTCTCTGACAACTCCGTCGCATGCTACAGATAAAAATATTGTTATTTACGCCGGACTATACGCGGATATCTATCTGCCGGATTCCTTCTTTTTAAATCGTTTGGCATATAGAGTCCTGATGAAATCCGGTAATGGCTCTTTCCATTGCTCCTGTTTGTTTGGTGCATATGATCCGAATTTCCCAGGGTTCAGACCAAGTTCTTTTGCCATCCGGATATGCTCATCGCTGAGTCTGTATCGCTTTTTCGCGTCAATCCATGCTTCTTCCTGTGACAATGTTTTTTAAAATTTTCGACATGTTGAGACCTTACCAACGTGGTGGTAAACCAGGTATGACTGGTGTAATGAGGTCGAATATGATCAATCTCTGCGTCAGCATAATTAAAGTGATTATATTTCATTATGTGAAGAATTCTTTATGTTCAGTTCTTATGATGGCACCTGAAAACTCGCCGACAATGACTCAAATAAGGCCAAGTGAATGATGAAGGCTCTCAAAGTAGTAAATTGGCAGCAGATGATGAGAAGAAATGAACTTTCTTTTGGGTTAGGGAAAAATAACGGGTTTTGATTGTTTTTTGTCCGGAAGATTCTCTCTGACCGGTATTTCAATCCATGAGACCGGAATTTTTTGATCCAAAGGCAGGTATGAGATTCTGATCCCTGTTGGTTCGCTTTGTATGAATACCCCGTAATCCTTGTTCTGCATAAAGGGATCAGGAAATATTCATATAAAATTTTTTGAATTTCTGAAATGACTGATAGATCACTATATTAATCTAATGGTTCATCTGTCTCCTGCTTATGTAAAGATAGTTGCAGAGGATTTCAGAGATATTTATAAAGACAGCAATATTATGGCTCCATCAATTTTTCGAGTAATGTAAAAAACATTTCAGAATCACGCTGTTGGTCTGGTCTTTCCCATTAGATGAGGACGTACGCAGATAGAGCTATTTGTTCATTTATCTAGATAGTTTTCTGATATAGGTACTATAATCATATTTCCTACCATGTAAGTCAAGTCACTGGTTGTGTAAATCCTATAGATTATTCTTTAAAAGAAGCCTGAATAAACACAGAAAATGAGAGTGAGAATGAGTGTGTGACATCACTTGAATTTCAGACAGAACCATGGGAGTCAGGAAATAGAATATGTTCTTAAGAATTTTCCTGTTCACATATCAATTCAGAATCATGCAATTCGGTCACGCCAAGATAATCGCATCCCCAGGCACATAATGCATTCAGAATTGGAATAACTGATTTTCCTAACTCAGATAGTTGGTACTCGACTTTTGGAGGAATTTCTGGATATACTGTTCTGATAATGACCCCATCCTTTTCAAGTTCTCTCAATTGTTTGGTCAGCATCTTTGAATTTACTACAGGAATTATCTGGTTGATCTCAGAAAAGCGAAGTTTCCCATCCTTAAGGTACCAAAGGATAAGTGGCTTCCATTTTCCGCCTAAAATATCGAGGGCAGCCTCCACCGGGCAGTAATATGATTTTCCATTTTTTTCATACATAGTATCTTAAAGGTAAGTTAATTTCATTTTTATCAGTATGTAATATTTATTCTTTCACTAATAAAAATATACTTATCATCAGATTGTTTCTTGCAGTAAAAATGTAGATATTAATCTGATTGATGGTAATTGATATCTGGTCTGTAAAGATGTGATACCTATGAATGTTCTGATAATATATGCACACCCAAATCCATCATCTTTTAATGCAGCTCTCAAAGATGCGGCTGTGGATGCATTAAAAGCAAATGGTCATTCAGTTGATGTGTCTGACTTATATGCTATGAAATTTGACCCTGTCTTCAAAGCAGAAGACTATACTCAGAGAGTTGATAAAGATTCATTCCATTTTTATCGTGAGGCACTGCATGCCCATGAAACCGGATCCTATGCCTCCGACATTTTAGGAGAAATGAAGAAGGTTGACAGAGCTGATCTGATAATTTTTCAATTCCCAATCTGGTTCTCATCATGGCCGGCCATTATAAAAGGGTGGATTGACCGGGTTTTTCAAGCAGGATATGCATTCCGATACGATGCAATGTATGACACTGGTCTTCTCAAAGGGAAGAAAGTACTTCTGAGCATTACAACCGGAGCTCCAGAGGTTATGTATTCAAATCAAGGAAATGCCGGTGATATCTATGAGATGCTTCGAATTTTAAGTCATGTATCTTTTGAAGTTGTCGGATTAGAAGTATTGCCACCACATTTGATATTTGATGTTGCTTCGATGGATAGAGAAAGGGGTATTGCCGAGATAGAACGGTATAAAGATTTTCTTATCGCTATGGTGGCAACATGAAGATCCTCGCAATGGATACATTTCAACCTGGGGTAACTCTAGATGATGTCAGTCCTCATCTTTTGGAAGAGATGAAAGAATCATGGAAATTATATATGGATGGCTTTATTCGAGAGTGGTATTTTCGAGGAGATCAGCAGGGTGCTGTATTAATTCTGGAAGCAGATTCTATTGATGATGCTAAAATGAAAATGAATTCATTGCCATTAGTGCGTGAAAATCTAATTTCATTTACATATATACCTCTCCACCCGTTCATGGTTTTAAGCGCATTATTTGAAAAAAGTAATTAATTTAGCCCCTAAAAGGCATAAATAGTAAATAACTTTCGAATTGGGGCATAGGATTACTCCTCTCCCCTCTTCCAGACATTCGTTTGAATTACTGGAGAAAAAATCAGCAAATCATGTTCCTTCAGGAGTTGAACTCATCCGATGGATCATATTGATGACTGTTTTCTGACTGATATATCATCCATGAGGATAAATCAGTATTTGGGCCAGCAGAGAGCTAGCCCTAATATGGGTCATCTTCCTCTCTATCCTGTTTATTCCTCGGATGTCTTTATGCCCCCGATTTGAAAGGTGGAGGATTTCTCATCAGGGATCTGCCAGTACTCTTTTTTCTGGTTCAGAAAGGGATATACAAAAAACGGTGCCTCAATGAGGGCGATTATAATGCCCACCGGGATGATCAGAGAGGCAGGGATTGTTCGAGCGACGGTATCTGATATGGAGGATGAATCCCTCCCCAAAGCAGAGGAAGGCAGTACGTACCTGTTATTTCTACCTATGATTAGACGGACGATACTCGGAGATATCAGGCCCATAGACCAAATTATTCCATTAAATGCAGTACCTGCGGTGAACTGTGCCGGGATCATCATGATAATGACTCTGTTTCTTTCTAGATTGATCCCCAGCCTGTGGGCTGTTTCATCGCCTGCGGAGAGGATGGTGATATCAGAAGCCCGATAGATAGGGAAGGGCAGAGAGACCTGGATAATCAGAGTAATTATCGTGATATCATCCCATTTTGGTTTTGAGAGACGTATCATCAAGAAGACAACAGCCTGAACTTCCTGAGCCGTTCCTAGATACTGCATTTGTGGCGTTTGTATATTGAGGAGGAACATTGGCGGTACCACCCAATATAATCGATTCTGGTGTCATAACTCGCTATATTGCGAGAGAACAGACTACCATAGTTTCCAGATCGAAAAGAAAAATGTGTTGACACCCACCAGGCGTTGCCAGATTTGATACCAAACCCGAAGATTATTGAGAGTACTTCTCCCATCGCCGCTGCTGATGATATCCCAAGGGTGTACGAGTGGGCGAGAGAATTTATCAAGATCTTTGAACTGATTGTTATGAGTCGTGAATAGGAAGAATAACATATATGGCCTCAATGGCCCAAATAGGCGTTCGAGTAAGGGACAAAATCGAAGCACATATTAGGCAGCAGAGGGAGAGTACCAATCAGAAAGGTATATACTGCACCAGATATCATGACACCCACCCAGCTTCTTCATACCATCCTTCATGAACCACGACCGCTATCAGAGAGCCAGCAATCGGCAATAACAACACAATCACCGCATGTCCGGATTATTGCCGGTGCAGGGGCCGGGAAGACTGAAACACTGACACGGAAGATAGTTTCTCTGCTATTGGTTGACCATGTGGAGCCTGCCTCTATTGTTGCGTTTACGTTCACCGAGAAAGCTGCAGCGAATATGAAGAGCAGAATATATAAGCGTGTCAAGGAGCTGGGGGAGGATGCGGTATGTGCCCGGCTTGGTGAGATGTATGTCGGGACCATTCACGGATTCTGCTTTCACCTTCTTGAGGATCAGTTTGGGTATGGATCCTGGGGAATTCTGGATGAGAATCAGGAGATGGCCTTTCTGATGCGGGTCGGCTGGGAACTGAACCTGACAGGGAGTTCCAATTATACCGAGAAATGTCAGGACTTTAAGCGGAGTGTGGGCGTTGTCTACAACGAGATGCTTTCACGGGATGAAGTGAAGAAGCGTTCTCCAGATTTTTATTATTCACTTACGAAATATGAAGGATGTCTTGATGAGCACCACCGGCTGACCTTTGACCGCATGATTGCCCTTTCGGTGGAGAATCTCCGGAAGCGTCCAGAAGTCGGAGACTTTATTCAGTATCTTATTGTGGATGAGTACCAGGATATTAACCGGGCACAACAGGAACTTATTGAGATTCTTGGCCGGGGGAGTAATATTTTTGTCGTTGGTGATCCACGGCAGACGATTTACCAGTGGCGGGGATCTGATGAGCACTGTTTTGAGGAGTTTGCTGAGTATTACCAGCAGTCAGAGACGATATCCATTCCGGAGAATCGCCGGAGTGTGCAGACGATTGTGCAGGCGGCGAATTATTTTTCTGAAACGTTTGAGAAGTGCCGCAACTCTCCGATGGTGTATTCCCGATCTGACCAGGGGAAGGCCCATCTTGTGGAGTTTCCAGACAAACAAAGTGAGGCCGTCTTTATTGCAGATGAGATCATACGGCTGGTTGAGAGTGGCCAATGCAGGTATGGTGATATCGGTATTCTTCTTCGGAGTGTGAATACGAGTGGTGAGCCGTTCATTGACGTGTTTCGGGAGAAGCATATTCCCTTCATGGTCGGGGGAAAGGTGGGTCTTTTCCGCCGGGCGGAGATTGCGGCTCTTGCAAAGATTGTGGTCTGGGCTTCTCCGGATGGGTTTTTCCAGAAGTCTCGATGGGACTGGAAGAATAAGCTTGAGGGGGAGGATCTGCTCTTGTTCGGTTCACAGGAGTGGGTGGATGCAATCCCAGGTCTTTGCACGGTTGATGAGATTCTTCCCCGGCTGACTGAGTGGAAACGGCAGCTCCATGGGAAAGGGTTTGATCATGTTGCCGGGATGTACCAGGAACTCCTCTCTATTCTCGGGTTTTTACAGCTGGATCCGGATAATCCTGAACATGCGGTCATCATGGCAAATCTGGGCCGGTTCGGAGATATATTAAGCGATGTGGAAACGGCACAGAAACTCGGTGGTCACCGGGTCTCCTGGCCAGCTCTTTTAAAGACGATAACGTATTTTCTGAACCATTATGCGAACGGAGCCTATGATGAACGAATGGATGATGATCTGGCCGGTCTGAATGCGGTGAATCTGATGACCATGCATCAGTCTAAAGGGCTGGAATGGCCGGTTGTGTTCATCCCTGCTCTGGTGAACGGAAGGTTTCCCTCATCAAACACTGGAAGAGAGCAGAGGTGGCTTCTTCCCCGTGATATGTTCAATGTGTCCAGGTATGAAGGCGACGTGGAAGGGGAACGAAAGCTGATGTATGTTGCTATGACGAGGGCAAAGGAGCTGCTTGTCCTGTCATATTTTACAACATTAAACGGGAGGAAGAAGGGTGTCAGCGAATTTATTGAGGATCTGGCCGACTGTCCGGATATTGAGGTTCTCGATCCCTCTTCACATCTGCCTGATCTTTCGTTGTCACAACGTGGTGAGGATGATGAGATCCAGACGTTTGCCGCCGGCGAGCTGATTTACTATAGTAAATGTCCGTACCGGTACAGGATAAATACCATATGGGGATTTCAGCCGGGTATCAATCCATATCTTGGGTATGGGAATGCTCTCCATCATTGTATGCGGGAAGCTGCCGAACTGATGAAGGAGGGGTATGATCCGGTTACGGCGGTTGCAACCTCGGTTGAGGAGAACTTTTTCATGCCATTTGCCGATCCCGGACGTGCAGAAGGTCTGCGGGATGTGGCGATGGAGAAGCTGATTCATTTTGCCGAGGCCAGGGAGGATGATATGCTCCGGATTCGTGAGGTGGAGACAAGGATTGAGTATCCCCTGATGCAGGCAACGGTTGCAGGGAAAGTGGATGTTATTCTGCATGATAACGAAGGGATAGAGATTCGGGATTACAAGACCTCTGATACGGTGGTTACCGAGGATGATGCTTCTATGCAGATACGGCTCTATGCCCGTGGACTTACTGCAATTGGAGAGCAGGTCTGTTCAGGTTCGATTGCCTTTCTTGAGGATGCAACGGTGGTTCCGGTACCGGTGAGTGAAGAGATGCTGATAAAGGCAGAACAGATGGCAGAGAAATTAATTTCCGGAATTATGAACCGGGAGTTTTCTGCCTGCCCCGGGGATCAGTGTACGGCATGTGATTATGTGAGGATCTGCCGGTTTGTGTGATACAGGGGTGAGATATGGGGAAGATTTTCGGTTCCTCTTAAAGAGATACCAGTATCAATTCTGAACGAGGAGAGTCAAACCAGCGCTTCTAACCGGGCCATTGAATTACCCGATTTATTGAAAAATTAGTTCAATTTGTAATTGAAACAATTTCTTGTGATCATAGTGGATGCTTTTCCAACTTCAGATACAGGGGTTGTTTTTACCTTTGGTTCAAAGTGTATCCCATTATCCCCAGGGTATGGATCTTGATGGTCATGAATTCCTACAATAATATCAGTAGGGATCCCGTCTGGAAACGCATCACAACACCTCGAATGTTTATGAAAATGAATACATTCATTACATTGGATCCTATTTTTTCTGGGCTTAAGAGTGTGTTGAACTACTAATCCCATTATTCGTCCTCCAGAATGTTTAACTGTATACGAGTATCAAAAACAGGTTACCTGTAAACCTGTTTTGTCTTTATATTTTATAGGTAATTCTTTCAAATATAAACATGTATATAATACATAACTTTCTGGATTAAGCCAGATAGTTAGTTTATACAATGAAGTGCATTCATGGATCAGGCTTTAGAATATTCTACGCATGATTGATATTATTCTAAAACCTTTTTCATGGAACTATAATTAATGAGTACAGTACTGGCAATCAATACGTTGCAATGGAGGATTTACAGATGAGTGATATTCTAATCCAAATTCCTGACGATACGATTGTGGCTCTTAAGTGTTTACCGAAGGATATTGGAAATGAGATCCGGATGTTGGCAGCAGTAAAACTCTATGAAATGGGTCGTTTATCATCAGGAGCTGCTGCTCGCATGGTGGGAATTTCTCGTGTCCTGTTTCTGAGCAGACTCAAAGATTACAATGTATCAGCATTGTCATTATCTCAAAAGGAATTTATTCGTGAAGCTGAAATCCTCGAAATTAATAATCTGTAATACAACACCTCTTCTTTATCTGCATCAGATGGATCTCCTTTCCATCATCCAGAAAATTTGTGGTCGGATTGTTATTCCAAAAGCTGTTGTTGATGAGCTTAAGATAGGAGGTGAGCAGGGAGTCGATGTTCCTGATTTATTATTATATGATTGGATTGAGATTAGGGAACCCCTTGCAACTTCAGCAGTATCACTTATTCAGGATTTGGGGAGAGGTGAAACGGAAGTACTCTTACTCGCTCTCGAAACTCCTGGTTCATTGGTAATTCTTGATGATAATCTGGCCCGTGTATATGCCGAATTGAATTCTATACCAGTTATTGGAACGTGTGGGTTACTATTAAAGGCAAAATCAGATGGACTTGTTTCTTGTGTGTCTCCAATTCTTGATAAACTGGAGAATAAAGGGTTTTTCATATCACAGGAGTTTAAACAACTGGTAATACGTATGGCTCATGAATAACGCCTTGAGTTTTTTATTAATCAATAATATCATTATCACCATCGAATTCGACGGGTTTAGGATGTTGGGGTAAATATGGGCTAGTGTTCCGAACCATTCTTAAAAAATCAAGAGCCAACGAAAAAACAAAGATACCGGTAATACAGATACTATGACAACAAAAAACCTTGGAGGGATAATATGGCTACAACAATGGACGTAGTATTTGATGGTTCTGTGCTTCGGCCGATTGATGAAATAAAACTTGTTCCGGGCAAAAAATAAACTGTGATAATTGAATCTGTGGATGATGGTGAAATAAACCCGGAGAGGGATCCTGCATACAATATTGCCTCAATAGCAGTGGATACCGGCATTCAGGATCTTGCATGTGAACATGATCATTATCTCTATGGAACTGAGAAAAAAGGGCGAAGCATGAATGATCCAAGATATTCGTTGATACTGCATGTTGGATTGCGTTATTAAACCAAAAGGATTCACTTCATATATCAACCAACATACTCTATCAGGATTTGATGAAAAAAGGCTCAGTATTTGTTACTATGTCTTCAATTATTGAGGAAACCTCCAATGCTTTATCCAATCCAAAATTCAGATCGTCTTTAATACCTTTTTATCACAATATTTGTCGTTCTCCAAGAGTTACTATTTAGCATGTTGATCCTGAATTATGGGAAAAAGGATGGGGACTTTTTTTCTAAGCGAGATGATAAGAATTGGAGTTTTACTGATTGTGTGTCATTTGTAGTCATGAATGAAAGAAGTATTAAAAATGCCCTTACCAGCGATAATCATTTTATTCAGGCTGGGTTTTCTGCAATGCTGTAGAATTGATCAGGCTTTCCGGATCAATTCCGGATCGATTCCGGATCATGACCGCTGTCTGAGCAATCCAAAACAAAGAACTTACGAAGTAATGAGGAGACGAAATGATAAAACCGATGAAAGAGAACGATGAAATTTTTGAGCAGGAGATAGTGAGGTTGAGAAGTTTATCACGAAGATCCTTCCGGACCAGGTCAGTAATCTCCAATTTTTTATATATATCAAGTATTATCAATATTTATCTGATTTTAGAGGCTGTTGCATAACAAAAAATCATTTCCGCAAGAGGACAATTTCCATTCGAATGGATCCAGAATTGTTAAGGAATTTCAGTTTTTACCTCATTGTACAAACGGTTTAGAGTAATGCAACAACCCCAGAAATCGATTACAATATATCCAGGTATCTAACAGGAATCAGGAATACATCTCTGAAAATTCAGGAGAGATATAGGCTCCATGTACTGCTGCCAGATATAATCCACTTTGAGTTATTTTTATCCTGTGAAACCTCCCAACTTTCTTTTTGGTGATATATCCGGATGTTATAAGAGGTTCAAGAGTGCTTTTATTGAGCCGGGTATGATATCTCCTCTGAACCATTCTCATCTCATCCTTGTGCTTCTCTCTGAATGGAATGTCATAGCCGTATTCTCCTGACTGGATGAGATAATCCACGATCTCCCAGGTAAAGAGCCCTTCCTTTTTTCCAGCTAAAAGAGACAGTACAGTTACTTTCGTTTTATCCGGAAGTGCCAATGGAATTTTTTCAAGGTTCCATATTCTCTGTTGCTCACAGATTGAGAGACCATGGCATTCTACATCATGGGGTGAATCTGCATATTTATCTGCACGGACATAATATAGTGAAACATCATGGGCCATGGCTGCAAGTGTAGTCGCAAATGCAGTTATTCTACCACATGCAGACATATTAACTTTTATTACTGAATTCTGCTTTTTTTCATGATTAATAATTGATGCAACCTCTCTCATTACTTCTAGAGTATTGAACATATCGATCTGTTTTGTAATGACCTGAATTCCCTTTTCCGTGAGGATATCGGAAACACGACTCTCATAATGTCTTTCCCGTGCGGTCATCTGAATCTCCTCCGGACTATTGTACTTTTCCATCTGCTTCATAGTTAGGAGATACACCCGCACGGCTTTTTCTGAATCAAATGGTCGTATGGCACGATCAATCTCATACCCAAGTGGAATAATATGAACAGAATGAGGATGATTACTCTCTTTCATAGGTTTTTTATTTTATACAAATACAAAAATGTCTTTCGGTTTATCCACATATCGATTATGGCAGATAAATCCCCGTACTGACGGGGAACGATCAAATGAAAAATTCTAACACCTAATAATCAGATGGTTCATCCCTGTATTACAAGGAATTGCAGATTATGGTACTTTTAAGTAAATATTCTTTTGTTGCACCAGATGAATGTCATACGAGAATGGGCTCGTTGTTTCCAAGGGTTTAATAAAACGATATGCTTAAAGTTTAGCAGTTAAGCATTATGATAAATCAAAATAGGAGGTACTTTCTTATTTTATAGGACTTACGCAACTTGTAACTTGACTTAAATGTTTGGGAATAGGATTATCCTAACTATATGAAAAAATCATTTAGATAAATATACAAATTGCTCTATCTGTGGAAGTCCAATTTTAATAGAAACGAAGGGAATAAAAAAAAGATGGTAGTAAAGATACATGGCCACCAG
>NZ_JAIWNS010000135.1 GCF_020216685.1 Methanospirillum hungatei
GTCGACGTATAAGTATATAAAACGACACCATTCGGCAATAAGAATGATTGAAATTCATATTATTGAGGTACGTAGCAGATTACAAAAAAGCAGATAAAAAACCGCCCTAAATTAATAAAAATAAAGCTGGTTTACACCAGCATGTTGATTGGATGCTTGTCTACCTTTACATCGCCACCGAGTTCACGGAGGGTTTCTGCAAGAACAATGTCACTGAATGCCATTGCGGTTGCGGTTGCCTCACAGTTCTCGATTGGACCGAACATGATAAGGTCAGCACCAAGGGTTGCTGCCATAATGTTACAGCCGATGTCAGCAGAGGACCAGGCAGCCTGACGGATACCTTCAACACCGCCAAAGTGGTGGTGTCCCATCTGTTCAAGAAGGGTTCCTGCGTCTTTGTATCGCTCAAGTATGCCGCTCTTTCTCCAGCGTTTGAGCCAGGTCCAGGAAACGGTCATGTTGTGGTATGCACCACCGGTTGGGAGACCGTGGATAGCCTTACAGGCAAGAATCTCACGGAATGAACCACCGGAACCAAGGCCGAGCGGAGTTGCTGCAGTATCGAGGATTGGACGCTTGATTCCACATTCCTCTGCAATTGCCATCATGGATTTTTCCTGACCGGCAACGCCACCTTCTGCGAGCACTTTCTCACGGCCACGGACACTTGGGTCACCTGGGTTGAATGCGAGCACAATTGCTGCATCCACATCACTTTTCTTGATTGCCTCGATGTTCTCCGGTCCGATGGAACCGTTGATGGAGTTGTAGACTGCACGATCTGCACAGCCTGCTTCGGTCACATATTTACAGGCATGTGCCAGTGCAGCCGGTGCAGAGGAGTCCATCAGGAATGGGAACTGGTCATCGATGGAACAGAACCAGTCGATGTAGCTCTCGAAGGCTTCTCCGAATTCAGCGATGATCTGACAGAAGTACCAGTGACCGGTTGCGTCGTAGAGTTCAAGACAACGGTTCCAGAGTGCCTCTGCTTTTGCTTTGTCAATCTTTCCAGTGTGCTCATCGAGCACGGTCTCGTGTTTGTTGTAGAATATCGATGCACCGAGGACACGTGGATATTCTCCCGGCTGTCCTCCGATCTTGTATCCATTGAAATCAAGGACCGTCTGTTCCTTTTCAAACATGAACATGGCTTATCACCTCTTATTTTGCGAGTATCTCGAGCAGTTTCGGAAGTAATTCCGTTATTATGATGTATGACATAAGTCCGGCTACGACACCGTAGAGTATACCAATATCGCGTCCGACTTTCCGGCCGACACGCTGGGCAATCTCACCCTCGACAAATTCGAGTTTGGTTTCGATTGCGTCCAGCTTAGCCTCGATCTCAAGGAACTGCGGGTTTGCAGTTGCAGATGCGGCTGCTCCACCGCCTCCACCCTCTTCCTTGATCTCGACAACCATTGGTCCACCAGGGAAGACTCCGGGATCCCGTGCTTTCAGCTCATTGATCTTTGCTGAAATTGCTCCGAGATCCTCAGACTCCATGATGTCAACGATCTCGACCTGTTCCTGGAACCTCTTGATGTGATCTCCGTTGAGGTTCTCGATGAACGGAATTGCTCCTTTTGATCCGACGATTTTACCGCCGTCTACACCATTCTGGTGAAGGGCGATTAAGCTCTGTCCGGAAAGGTGACCCTTGACTTCTGTTCCACAGGTTATTACAAACCGGATATTCGGGTTGGAGATGACATTTGCAATGACCTTCTCCAGACCGAGGTTTTCAGTCTTACAGGATCCAGCAATAGCTGCTCCTGCACTACAGATTGCACCTTCGTCAAGGTGGGAACCCATAGTAACAACTGCGACCGGGCTCTTTGAGTCACCGGTGTGGAAGTCACCCTGGACAATTGGCCATCCGGAGGCGGCCTCTCCCTTGTCTGCCATCAGACTCCTCCCATCAGAATTACGGGTACAACCAGGATAAGGGCAAATGCAAGACCGATTGCAAATCCAATAATTCCTGAACCCATGATACCGGATTCAAGCTTGTTGGTACGTGCAAGGATCTGTCCCTTATATTTCATGTCGGCCATCATGGCATCAATTGCAGCCATGCGTATTGGCCCTGACTTCTTCTCATCTGACACTTAACTCACCCCGTGTCCTACAAGCAGGAGTCCTATAATCACAAACGAGACGATAAGACCGATCATAAGTCCCTCGACTTTACCACCGTATACACCGGCAGCGTACTTGTCGTAGAAACCAATGTCGGTAATCGTCCGCTGGATTGTTTTCATCCGTGCATGAATCAGAGCGACTTCGGCAGACATTGGTCTGACTTCGCCACCCTCTTCTGCTGCTCCGCCACCTTCTTCCTTGATCTCAACGATCATGGCTTCAGCGTCGAATGCACCTGGATCGCGGGCAGTCAGTTCCTTGATCTTTGCTGAAATCGCCCCGATATCCTCGGATTCCATGATGTCGACGATCTCGACCTGATCCTGGAACCGCTTGATGTTGTCAGCGGAGAGGTTTTCAATAAACGGAATAGCTCCCTTTGATCCAACGATTTTTCCGCCGTCTACACCGTTCTGGTGAAGTGCGATAAGACTCTGACCGGAGAGGTGTCCTTTAACCTCAGTACCACAGGTTATGACAAACCTGATGTTCGGGTTGGAGATGACATTTGCAATGACTTTCTCCAGACCGAGGTTTTCGGTTTTACAGGATCCGGCGATGGCTGCTCCTGCACTGCAGATTGCACCTTCATCGAGGTGGGATCCCATGGTAACAACTGCCACCGGGCTGTTTGGGTCACCCGTATGGAAGTCACCCTGAACAATTGGCCATCCACTGGCTGGTGATTTCTTGTTTGCCATTTTTATCCCCTCACATCAAAGCCAGAACGATGATTCCGGCGACCAGGAGTCCTACAGCAAGTCCATAGAACATGGCCGTGATTCCACCAGCGAATATCAGTGACTTCTCACGGTTCGGGAAGCTCTCAAGGAAACTACCCTCTCCGGAGAGCATACCAACGATATCGTCAGTGATCTTCTCCAGCTTGTTTACCTGTTCTACGATTGGTGCCAGAGACTCACCCTGCTGGGTGACGAATCCTGCAAATACATCACATCCAAGACCGAAGTCAGGAAGAACCGGAATCCACGTCATTATTCGTGACCTCCGACTTCAATAATTGGCTTTGCATCGAGCCAGGCATATGCATCACGCTTGGAGAGTGCGATGTACTGCTTGTAGCTGTAGAACCATCCTATCAATGATATGATCAATCCAACAGTTGCAGCCATCATGTCAAGGAATGCATAGGACATAACGGCTACAACGAACATGGAAAGGAATCCGACTTCGATGGCGAGCATGAGGGTTCTGTCCTGTGACTCGTTCGGGCCAAGACAGGCATTGAACGGGTGCTGCAGAGCCATTGCACCAAGGAAGAAGATCACTGCAAGAGCTGAACCACCGATGAGTGAACCTGCAAATTCTGGTAATACGGTTACCATGAATGTCTGGGCTCCTCCGGCTGCAGCTTCTCCTGCTGGTTCCATGGAGAGGGTCATACCACCGATGACAAGGCCATTGAACATAAAGGTCCCGGTGCACATTGCGGCAAATCCGAGCATGGTCAGTGCTCCGACGATTGATAATTTCATGAGTGAAAAGATCATGACCGGAATGTTCATGTTAATGACGTTGTTTGCGATGTACCCGATCACTGCTCCGATAATGGCTGCAAGGATCAGCGTTACAATTGGTGATGCCATTCCAAACTTTGTCCCTGCAATCATGGCTATTGCACCGGCTCCGAATGCTACCATTCCGGCAGACGGAACACCAGTACCAAGACCATAACTGCACAGGTGCTTAATTGTGTCAGAACCCCACCAGATTGCTGCAATGGCACCGATTCCACCAAAGAAGGAGAAAACGGCCATGCCAGTTACAACATTGAGATATGTGAGGTATGTGCCGACTAAGGCGACGACAATTCCGTAGATCATCAGGGTGTTTTCAGATATCGCCCCTGCTGAAGCTTCCATTTTTGCTGTCATGTTGTATCCCTCACATCCCGGTGTTTAATACAATCAGCATCGAGATCAGGCCACAGAAGGCTGATGCGACTGCACAACCGATAACTGCCCGTGGAACACGCTTGAATTTCGGGTCATGCGGTCCCTCGATAGTTCCGGTGATGTTATATGCTGCCAGTACTGCGTTTACCAAGAAGAACCCGATAGCAAAGATTCCGGCGAGTGATACTGCCAGAGGTTCGATTGCTTCCGGATTGGCCTGCATAATTGCTGGCAGTCCTGCATGGTAGACATCGAGAAGTTCGATGTAAATCAGGGTTCCGCCAAGACCGGCAATAAATCCACCAACAACTCCTCCGAAGAATGAGATGAATGGCAGACCATGTCCTTCAGTTCCCTGTGATTTATATTCAGGGAAGGTGTCTCCGGTGATTGGATCCTTGGCAATCTTACCTGATGCTGCAGGGATACCCATTGCGAAGACATAGGTGGCGTTGACCATCAGACAGGTGATGGCCATCATAAGACCTCCACCGACGGCTCCACCAGCGACCGCTACTGCAAAGTCCCCGGTTGCCTCATAAGCCCAGGCCCCACCGAAGAGACCTGCAAGACCGGCACCGGCGGCAAGCATAGCGACACCGGTAGCGATACCGGGTGCCTGTCCCATTGCTGCCGGAGCACCACCGACTGGCACAAAGTGAACGCCAAATCCAATGAGTGCTCCACCGATAATTATTCCGATGAGAGGAACGATAGAGAAACCAAGTGCGTATGTTGCAGCGATCGAGACGAGGAGAATGACAATACCTACGACAGATCCGGTTGGGTTTATACCTTCACCACCGGCTGCCTTACCTCCAAGTGCACTCATGACGAGGCCTCCTCAGTGGTGTATGGCCCGTAGGTCTTGCGGCCCCACACTTCAACCCAGCGGTCGATGAATGTGAAGACAAGAATCAGAACAACTCCCATGATGATTGCTCCCCAGCCGCCCATCATCTTCTCAAAGAGGACGGTACGCCAGAGTTCGAGGAACACAATCAGACCGAAACAGATACCAGATGCCGGACCGGCAAACTTGGTGGTGAACCAACCGTTGTCAAGGGATGAACGCTGTCCTGCTTCTGCATACCGGACGATGTTTCCAGATGCGGAGATTGGAACACCTGCACCATACTTCTGGTTCTGGTACTGACGTTCCTTTCCGTAGAATGGATTTCCGGTTGCAGACCCTGCGGCACCAAGTGCAATACCCCATACCAGTCCGAGCAGGGGGAGTGCAAACGGATGATGGAGTGCTGATGCCATCAGGTAACACATCGCGACCGTACAAAAGATCGCGACGAACGCATGTGCCATAGTGACGGATAACAATGACTTGATGATGTCAATGTATACCGGCTGCTGGAACTTTGCTAAACTTGCTATACGGCCAAGATAACCGGAAGTACAGTAGATTCCCTGTACAAATACGGCGATAACTGAACCGAGAATAATAGCAAGTGCCGGGTTGTAGTTAATCTGCATCAATGCCCAGGCAACACCTGCTCCGATGGCACACCATGCTCCATATGCTGGTGGCTCTCCGGAGATTGCCTTGTTAAAGATGCGGTGAATGTAACCCATCTGCGGAGCCAGCTGAACCTGAGAGTTTGGGTCACCCTGTGATCCGATATCAGATTCAGTATCTTCCGCAGCACCGGCAACTGTGGCAAAAGCTCCCGCTAATGCAGTAATACCAATGCCTAATACAATCTCTTCCATGTAAACCTATCTCCTGCGTAGCTCAAGATCAGACACAAGAGTGCTCGCGTTGCAATACCACACACATGGCATATCAGACCCGTTGTGGTAATTGATTTGTTCGGTCAGTATTGAATTAAAGGTTTCGAAATAACGTCGATTTATATGGTTATACACATCTTCCTGAGAAAAAGAGGGCAAATTGAAGGTTTTTTCTCAGGAGATTCTTATCTAAATCAAAAAATGTTGTTTTCAGATCAACGGATCCTGAGCAGATCAGAGAGAGAAAGTATTTCTTCTTCAGTTCGTGATCATGATCTATATATACGATTCGGATGAAAAAAACGCGTGAATCGATGATTATGCGCGTGAGATTCGTTTATCGTCGATTTCATCCCGAATGGTCCGATGATGTCTTTGTTCCTGATTTACCGGCATTAAGCAGAATAATATATCCGAATCAGTCTGGTGACGTTCCTGATATCTGCTCCCTGTTTTCTAGCCTCTTCAAGGTAGGCATTATAGGTCACATCCTGAGTCATCCGGGGGACTGGCCGGCACATGTCAGCATGCAGCATCAGATCAAATGCCCGTGCCTCTGCTTCTGAGAGATGAAGTCCGGCATATTCGCCGGTGTGCGGGATGGATACAAGATCATCGTTAGTATTTTGAGAGCAAACCACTTCAGCCAGGGGAGTTGTGGGTATTGGTTCCGCGATTGAGATGAACACATCATCAAGAGCAAGTTCCTCCATCAGATCCTTTGTTGCCTGAAAGTCCTCTTCTTCCTCTCCCGGATATCCGATGATGAAACTCCCGGCAGGTTTTACTCCGTATTGTCTGCATTGTTCAATGGCATCCCTGACCTTGTCAATGGGTATGCCCTTTTGCATCAGGCCAAGCATCTTTTCACTCCCCGATTCTATGCCAAAAAATATCCATCCGATGGTGTGTGCCCTGACTGCTTCCAGTACTTCATCGGTAAGGCAGTCGGCCCTGATATCCGGACATGAAACATTTTTGGATCCCATGATTGAGGATATGCCCTCGAGAAGAGAGATGAATGCATCTGAATTTACTTCGCCCTCCTTTGACCGGTAGAGTGATCCGGTACCTCCGATAAGGGCAAGCCTTCTGACCCCTTTCTTCTGAAATGCCCTGACTTCCTTCAGGATCTCATCAAGTTCCCTGCTTCGTATCCGTCTGCCAAACACCCGCGGTACCTGACAGAACCCGCACCGGCCAAAACATCCCCGATGGGTTTCAATGTAGGTCTGGGCACCCCTGATATCCTGGGCTCCGATATCATCCGGAATGAGGGGGAGCGGAAAGGAGAGATCCTGTGTTCGTTTCGGCTCCGTTTTTATGATTTTGTCATCTGCTTGGTATGCACAATTCGGACAATCATCAGGGTCAACCCCGTTGATAATGCACCTGACAGCCTCTTCCCCTTCACCACAGACAACAAGGTCAGGATGCAGTTCTCCAAGGACCATCTCAGGCCCAGAAGAGACCGGACCACCGATGATGCACTCGCCTCCTTTCTGTTGTATTCGTTTGACTACCTCTTTCACCGCAGGATCCAGCAGATGAAGCGTACTAAAAAGACTGAGAAAAACCTGATCCCCGTGTAATTGTGAAATATTGCGGGTAATCTGTGGACGAAGACCGGCATCTCGAATTATTCCTCCTATCCGCATCGCTCCATAGGTATAGAGGCCGGGAGCACCGACCATCACGTTCGATATCCGGTTTTTCATATTCGTAAGATTGTTTGATTTTTCGCTTATAAATCAGTTCGATGTCGTTCCTGGTTTTTGTATCTGCAGGGATATAATATTACTCATACGCTGAGAAATATATTAGAATAACCCTGACACTATATATACAATATCTCTGTATGAAATGGCAGGGATGAGGTAGCGTTATGGGACAGACAACATATCAGGGGGTCCCCGGTATTCTGAGACCCTTTAAAGAATATATTGAAAAAAAGTCACTTCCTGCAGGTTCAGAGATTGTGTTCTACGGGGTGCCCGGTACCTGCACACCATTTGTGGAATTACTCTGCTTTGCCATCCGGTCACTTTCCCTGACCTGTATCTTTGTGCCCTATACCGGAGAGGAAAAAGCCCACAAGCTGACAATGAAGCCGGATGTCGGGTTTCAGGCATCAGAGGCATACCCGCCGAAAAGCCCTGCCGTCCTTGTCATCATGGGTGGGCTTGCCATGCCAAATATGCCGGTCACCGCAGACGATGTTGCATCGGTGATGAAAAAATGGAACGGAGCAGGGGCAATTGGGATCTGCTTTATGCACATGTTTGAAAAGGCAGGCTGGCTTGATAAGATGCACTTTGATCTTCTTATCGACGCTGATATATCAGTAGATGTGACTTCTGATTAAGTAAAATCAATCTCCTTTTTTTCAGGTAACTCTATGCAATCTGAAGCAGAAAAAAAATCCCCGGAGCGTGCACATATTGACGCCAGTCATGTCATTCTTGTTCTCTCAGGAAAGGGCGGAGTAGGAAAATCCACCGTATCCGTGAATATTGCAAACGCCCTTGCGATAAGAGGCAAACAGGTTGGCCTTCTGGACCTGGATATTCATGGCCCGAATGTTCCAAAGATGCTGGGATTAGAAGATCATCAGTTACTTTCCGAAAACAATAAAATTGTGCCGGTGCGGGTTACTGAAAAACTTCAAGTAGTGTCCATGGCATTTCTTCTTCCTCACAGAAATTCTCCTGTGGTTTGGCGAGGGCCGATGAAGTCGAATGCTATACGCCAGTTTTTAGAAGACACAGCCTGGGAACCTCTTGACTATCTCATTGTGGATCTCCCTCCGGGAACCGGTGATGAGGCCCTTACGATCGCCCAGATTGCACCAAACATCACTGGAACGATCATTGTTACCTCCCCTCAGGCAGTGTCTACCCTTGACTCATCAAAAGCCATTACGTTCAGCAGGGATTTAGGCATGGACGTTCTTGGTGTTGTTGAAAATATGAGCGGGTATGTCTGTCCTTCCTGTGGAGAAGCGGTGGATATCTTTGGGAAAGGCGGGGGAGAAGAGATTGCCCGTGAGATGGGCGTTCCCTATCTTGGAGGAATCCCGTTGGATATAGATATTCGTCGATCCGGTGATGAGGGTTGGGCATTCATAGGGAAAGTAAAGGAGAGCCCGGCCTGGAGATCAATAGATACAATTATTGACACGCTGCTCGCCCGGATAGAATCCACATGAACATCCATTATTTTGAATACGGTGTTCGGTATTCCATCCATATGGCAATCCGGAATGACGTTTTATGGTATGAGGTTCAAATTTCAGTATTGATATCAGGGAAGATTTATTGCACATATGAGAAATAATTATCTGGTATGATAGTATGTATCCCCTCACGGGGTTTGACAGTAGATTCCCAGATGGATGATCGATTTGGTCGTGCACCGTATTTTGCCTTTTTTGACACTGATACAGACTCAGTACGAGTTGAACCAAATCCCCATGCCGGAGGATCAGGCGGGGTTGGTCCGATGGCTGTACAGTTTCTGGTTAAGAATAACGTTCAGATTCTCATTGCACCACGGCTTGGTGGTAATGCAGATGAAGCCCTGAAAGCAGCAAGTATTAGAGTCATCATGCAAAATCCGGATGTGACGGTCCAGACAGCGTATAATACGTGGAAAGCAAACCCAGAGAACGCTTCGTAAGCAGGGATAATCTGCCGGGCATATCATGCAGATTGTTATAGCCAGTGGAAAAGGTGGAACCGGCAAGACAACGGTTACATCAAATCTTGGATATGTTTTGTCCCAGACACGAACCATCACACTTGCTGACTGTGATGTTGAAGAACCCAATCTTGGTATTTTCTTTCCTTGTATTCCAAAGACTCATCCAGTTCATGTCATTATTCCGGCTGTGAATGAAAGTAAATGCACGTATTGTGGTGCATGTAGTGAATTCTGCAGGTTCGGGGCTTTGACGGTACTGAAAGACCGGGTGTTATTCTTCCCCCAGCTCTGTCATTCCTGTGGGGGATGTTTCCGCGTTTGTTCGTATGATGCACTCGAAAAAACCCCTGCTTATGTTGGTGAAATACTGACCTGCCACGTTTCTGACTCACTTACGTTGGTAAGTGGAAAGCTGAAAGAGGGTGATGTGCGGACAACGGCAGTTATTCGCAGAGTCCGTGAGATGACCAGGAACGATCCGCTGGTTCTGCTGGACTCTCCTCCGGGAACTGCCTGTTCCTTTATAGAAACGGTGGACGACGTCTCTCTCTGTGTCCTCGTTACCGAACCCACACCATTTGGACTTCATGATCTCTCTGTTGCGGTCAATGTGCTTGACGTTCTGAATATACCTGCTGCCGTAGTGATCAACCGGAGTGAAGGGAGTGATGAACCGATTGAAGAGTATTGTACAGGCCGTGGTCTTCCTGTCCTGATGAAAATTCCCCTGGATTTTCCCCTGCTAAAGGCCCAGAATAATAGCGACATCATCTCCCGTATTGATCCTGCCTGGTTTCATCGGTTCAAAGAACTTGGCGAGAAAATTCTTGCATATGCCGGAGGGTTTTCATGATTCAGATTGCCGTTGTCAGCGGGAAAGGAGGTACCGGGAAGACTATCCTGACCGCATCCCTTGCAACCCTTCTCTCTCAGGAAAAAGTCCTCATTGATGCCGATGTCGATGCTGCAAACCTTGCCCTGCTTCTCAGTCCAACAGATCGGAAAACCCAGGAGTTCAAGGGGATGGATGGTGCGGTTATCGATACAAGCGTCTGTATCGGGTGTGGCATCTGTAGAGAGGCATGTGTCTATGATGCCATCCGGAAGGCCGGTGATATCTATGAAATTGTCCCGTACCGGTGTGAAGGGTGTGGAACCTGTACAATAGTCTGTCCGGAAGATGCTGTCAGTATGGCACCCCGCATCACCGGGATGATTCATTATGCGGATACATCTGCAGGGCCCCTCCTGTATGGGTCACTGACTCCGGGGTCGGGAAATTCAGGATTGCTTGTTCACCGGTTGAGACAGGAAGCGGGATTATTGCATCCGGATGTACCGCTTGTTCTGATCGACGGGCCACCTGGTATTGGCTGCCCTCTTATTTCTACCATCACCGGTATTCAGATAGCGATACTTGTCACCGAGCCCAGTACATCAGCTCAGTCAGATCTCCAGAGGCTCATTACTCTCTGCCGGTCATTCCATGTCAGGATGTTTCTCGTTATCAACCGGGCTGATGTAAATCAGAACATCACCGAGGATATCCTCCGGGTTGCTGCTGAAAACGAAATCCCGGTATTTGGTATGATTCCATTTGACCGCACCGTTCTACGTGCGACCAGGCAGGGTGTTCCGGTTACCCGGATGGCAGGGGCTGCATCGGAAGCGATACGTCAGATTACACAAAACCTGTCTCAAGAACTTGACCTGTTATGATGCCGATGAATGGTGAAGAGGGGCCACAAAGAAGGCGGGGAAGACCGAGAATCCGGAGAAGACTCTCTGAGAATGGGATGCTCCGGTGTTATGGGCCAAGATGTGAGATCCCGACAGTAGTAGAAACGGTTGTTCTGCTTCCGGAAGAGATCGAGGTGATCAGACTTATTGACCTTGAAGGGATGGAACAGGAAGAGGCAGCTTCGTATCTTGGCGTGTCTCGAAGGACTGTCTGGAAAGATCTTCATGATGCCAGACGGAAGGTTGCTGACGCCCTTGTTCATGGCAAGATGATTGAAGTTGCCGGATGTGTCCGCCAGGGGGGTGATGAATGTCCGAAAAATCATGATTTCCTCTGTCCCCGTGATGCCCATATCTGTCCCCGAAAAAGTCATGATGATCCCCGTATATGGGAACCCTGATCGGAAAGGGCAATCATTTATATTTTAACTCATATGAGTAATAATGGTGCTGTGCACCAGGAGGTGACGAAGATACCTGATATGGATGGCACCGGTCCCAGATGGCCTCTCAATAGAAAATTTTGCCGAAGGGGCAGGTGGTACTTCGAAGACACTGAACGTAATCAGCCTGATTCTTCCAGAGCATCAGCTCAGCAACATATTCCTGAAGCAGGGCCGGTTTATGGCAAGGGTCGGGGTGGACTTTTCCGTGGATGTTCACGGAGAATGGGTAGAAGATGGAATAATTCAATCAGGTCATAATTCATGAAAATTGCAATCGCATGTGATGGAAAAGATGTATCGGCACATTTCGGACATTGTGAAGGGTATGCAATCTATGATGCGACAGATTCGGTCATCGCATATTCAGAGACCCTGCAAAGCCCAGGGCATGAACCCGGCCGGCTGCCGGTCTTCCTGGCTGAACACGGGGTAAATCTGATTATAGCCGGTGGCATGGGTGCACGGGCAGTTCAGCTCTTCAATGATAATAATATTGAAGTAATTCTTGGTGTGAGCGGTCCGGTAGATGTTGCAGCCCAGGATTATATTGCAGGGAAATTAAAATCAACCGGCAGTATCTGTAATCACCATGATCACGAGTGTTCCGGACATTAATTCGTTCGCCTGATCGTTATACGTTGATTGTAGTATCTGTTCCCAATATCAGAAATGCCATTTTCGGCATACTCTCCCAAGAACAATCCCCTGTGGAATAACCGGAAAAATATGTTCATCAGGTCGGATCTCCGACCTTTTCCGGTTCTGTTTCTATGATCTGTAGTTTTTACCTTGTTTGATAGTGAAGGGATTATTATTTGTTAGTATGAAAAATATTAGAAAGTTCTAAATTCAACACTCATAATGGAATCTGGTATACATGGCAATATCAGTACTGGAACTTGAGGAAGGAAAAACTGCAAAAATCATTGGGATACAGGGTGGCCACGGGATGCAGAATCAACTGCGTTCAATAGGAATTCTTGAAGGAAAAGATATTGCTGTGGTGACACACCATCCCTTTCAAGGACCGGTCGTTGTGAAGGTTGACCGGAAGATGATCAGCCTTGGCAGAGGACTGGCTTGTCGGATCATGGTGGAGATGACGAGTTGAAGAAGATTGTTCTGATGGGGAATCCGAATGTCGGGAAGAGTGTGGTATTTTCCCGGCTGACCGGAACCCATGTGATCACATCCAACTTTCCCGGAACTACGGTAGACTATTCGCAGGGAACGATATGTCTTGGCAGGGAACGGGTATTTATCATCGATGCACCTGGAACATATTCTCTTGATCCAACAAACCCTGCCGAAGAGGTCTCATTACGTATTCTGAATGAAGCGGATATTGTGGTAAATGTTCTAGATGCCACAAACCTTGAGCGTAATCTCATCCTTACTCTGGAGCTCCTTTCAAGGAATGTTCCTCTGCTTGTTGTCCTGAATTTGTGGGATGAAGCCGCACATACGGGCATTAAAATTGATGTTGCCAGACTTGAAGAACTGCTTGGTGTTCCGGTCATTCCGACTGTTGCGGTTACCGGCGAAGGTATTGCCGAGCTTGCTTCCTATTTTTCACAAGATGTTCCCATCCCAGAGCAGAAGAACTACAGTGATGAAGATAAATGGGTCATGATCGGACAGATTACGAAAGAAGTCCAGACTATTACTCATCGCCATCATTCTCTTCGTGATCTGATCTCGGATATAACTATCAAACCGATAACCGGGCTCCCTGTAGCTATACTGGTAATTCTGGTCTCCTTATGGGCGGTTATTTTTATTGGTGAGACCTGTATTACGTATATCACCGATCCGCTCTTTGAAATTTATCTTCCGATAATAACCCAGGTGTCTGAATTCATCGGACCGGGATTTGTTCAGCAGGTACTGATTGGGCAAATGGTCGATGGAGAGATTGACTTTGAACAGTCGATGGGAATTCTGACAACTGGTCTTTATGTTCCGTTCGGGATTGTCCTCCCGTATGTCATTGTTTTTTACATTCTCGCTGCACTTCTTGAGGACTCCGGATACCTTCCCCGGCTTGCAACCCTGACCGATACCTTCTTTCACCGTCTGGGAATGCATGGCTATGGCATTGTCCCGGTATTTTTAGGTCTTGGATGCAATGTTCCGGGTATTCTTGCAACCCGGGTTCTTGAAACACGAAAACAGCGGTTTATTGCAGCAACCTTAATCGCGATCTCTATCCCCTGCATGGCAAAAACCGCCATGATTTTCGGGACTATCGGACAGTTTGGTTTTTTGTATATCCTTTTAGTAATCGCAGTACTGGCGGTTGTGTACATCACCATCGGGATGATCCTCAG
>NZ_JAIWNS010000136.1 GCF_020216685.1 Methanospirillum hungatei
ATGAATGGCTAAGATCATCTAATATAAGAATGGAAGTCGTTTTTTGAAGAACACTATAATCATTTCCCTGTTTTATCTGCGATGCATACAGCCGTGCCCAATAGAAGAGGATCCTGCTCATCAGACTGGGTGAGTTTTGAAGTTGCATCTCAATATCAACCAGTTTTTTTGAATCAATAGTCGCTTTAATGTCCAGAATGACCTCTTTATTCTCTGAAAATGATTTAAGGATATATGGATTATTCTCTAATTTTTTAATAAACCATAACGGTTTTGAAGAGGAATCAGTAAACCGGAGATTTGTATCAATAATAACATGAGGAGAATTTTTCCGAAATCGGGAATTGTCTTATCCCTGATCTTTCTGCTCCCATGCACCGTCAGGAATTCTGATCTCAAAAACCGCTCCCTCACCCTCTTTTCCGGTTTCAGTAATCGATAACCCGGTGATATCAAGAATCTCACGGGTCAGGAATAACCCAAGACCGGTGTTCTTTCCAACCCCTTTCCTGAATATCCTCTCTTTCATATTCGCCGAAATTCCAACGCCGTCGTCCCTGATGACCCAGATGACATCTGTTCCGGTCTGGTACCAGTATGACGTTATTCTGGTAATCGTTCCACCATATCTGAGTGCATTATCCACAATGTTGAAGATCACCCGTTCGAGGAGGGGGTCGGCATATACAAAGAGGTCATTCAGCTCAATATTTACCTGGATATCGCCCATTTTCAGGCCTGATATCGCGGTTAAGAAAACCCGACCCGCATTCTGCCATACTGGTTCCTTCACCCCAAGATCCTGGTAATCCCTGGTAAATTCGATCTGTTCCTGAATGAGCAGGGCTACCTGATGTGCTTTTTTGATATATTGGGCACGCTGCTCTGTATTCTCCTCTTCCTCTGCATAGGTCAGGTATCCAAGAACTCCGGTCAGACTATTCAGAATATCATGCCTGGTAATCGATGAGAGGAGGTTTAGTTTCGCATTCACCAGTTCAACAGATGCCTGGGCGGATTTGAGATCCGTGATGTCAATGATTACCGCAACAACCCCGTTGATACTCCCGTTGGATCCTCTGAGTGGAGAGTATCTCCCTCTTAAAAACCGTTTTTTCGGACTCTCTCCGGGATGCTCAATCTCTTCATTGAATGGGACTTCACGGCCACTTAATGCACGGGTAATCAAGGGCATATGACGCTCAAACCTTGAATCCTGACAGAAATCCTCATAGGTATGCCCCTCTATTGCTTCGGGTTTCAGACCGAAGGATGAACTGAAACTGGTATTGGCAAGGAGAATTCGTCCTTCTTCATCAAAGCAGATGATGGATACCGGGACCGTGTCAATAATGGATCGGAGGAGGCCCTTATGTGAGCGAATCTCATCCTCAGCCATTTTCCGCTCGCTGATATCCCTGACCGATGCAATAACTCCGATAATGTCGCCTTTTGAGTCACGGAACGGGGTGTATATGATCGAAACCCAGCCACTCTTTCCGGTTGTGGGAATCTGGTACCATACATCCTGTGAGAGAGATTCATATCCCTTCAGGGCTTTTTCAAGAAGGCCATGGAGATCATCCCCTTTCAGCAAAGGAAGGAAATTCAGGGCTGGTTTTCCCAGTACTTCCTCTTCAGGAATGCCGGTAAGATGTTCCATGAACCGGTTCCAGACCCGGTATCTGAGCTTTGTATCATAGACTACAATACCTTCACTGACACTGGATAAGATCTCCTGAATGCACTGGTTTCGTGCTGAGAGGGATGCCTCCACCTCTTTGAGATAGGTGATATCATGCATGGTGGTGAGAAGAATGGGTTTTCCATTCCAGTTCAGGGAGCAGACTGAAAAATAACCGGTGATATATGTTCCGTCCTTTCTCCTGATCACGATCTCCTTCTCACGGGGAGATGATTGTTCATAAAGCCCGGTTACAATCTTCCTCCGGTCTTCTGGATCTTTGAAGATATTCAGGTCAAGAGAGGTCTTCCCGATCACGTCGTCCCGCTGATATCCGAGTACCTGCACAAAAGCCTGGTTAACCTCGATAAACTCACCGGTATCGGGATCGGTAATGCTCATCGGAATGGTGTTTTCAGAAAAGATCTTCTGGTATATCTGATTCTGGATCTGGTGATGATACATCCGGCTCCGGGTCTGAACTGAGGTCATGATAAGAGCGGTAAGGTTCTCTCTCCATGATGAAGAAGCAGAGTCAATCCTGAACCATCCGTCAATAAGGGGGAGAAGGTCATGCTGGTCTGGCTCAGGGGAACAATAGAGTATGGCTGCAGATTGCCAGTACGTTCTGATCTCCTGTATTGTGGACGAGAGATCCCTCTGACCTGGTTCGTCACCGATGAGGATGCAGGCAGCATCAGGGTACTTCTCCCATGCGGACCGGTCTGGTCGCACAATCACATCAATCTGGATCTGATCTGACTGAATACCTTCCAGTATGAGTCTGGAAATATCGTCAGGATATCCGTTCAGGAGAATATGAATGGGAACTCTGTGTGTCATGAGGGACGAAGGTGCAGGAGTCTATTCCTTCTTAATTGAATTCCATGTATATAGAGTTTCCAGTCAGCTTCCCATCCCTTGTTTATACCTGCAGAATGGGATTATGTCTGAATGCCCTCGTCGTATGGGACTTACCGATGGGTTTGGATCATCCGGATCATGGAGGAAGAGCTGACCGCTTCATGTTATTCATGGTGTGCAGATACCCATTGTCCGATTCCACAAAAGAGAAACCCGCAAGCACTGAGAAATGAGGTTGGTTTTATATTCATGCCGTATAAAAATGGATTTCCAAGGAAATATCCGATGATGAGGATCGCCCCGGCAGATGACAGGATTACCGCAAGGGCGGGTGCATATCTGAACTGATGCCGGTTTACGTACAGGCCCAGTGCACTCAGGAGAAATAAGAGAGCACTGACCGGTGACATGACACTCTCTGGTGCGATAAGATAGATCTGATCTGATGAATGGGTGTACCAGTGGATAATACTGGATTTTCCGAAGAAACTCACAAAAAATACCCATATCCCGATGAGGGCCGGAGGGATGAGGAGAACATCCTGAACAATCATAAACCTGAGATCCCGCACTCCATATTCCGCAAGATAGATACTTATTCCAAGAAGAATAAAGAGAAGAGCTGAAATCGGTGCTATTGTCACACTATCCGGCATGATCGTGACAAGGGATCGTGAGGAGAGTGCCCAGCCTGATAACCCCAGAACACCAATACCCACTATTGCCACTGCCCAGCATCCGGGGTGGAATATGAGCGGTTTATTCTGACCTGGTTTATGGATATGGGCACTATTCATCATAGATTTGGTTTTGGATCTCTGATATCCGGTTATGCCGGCTTTTGATCTTGTTTCTGAACCGGACGTTGTCTTTCTGGGTTTATTTCATAGGTCTTGTATCCGTTCAGTCCAAGGAGGACATTCCGGACCTTTTCAGATTTGAGGGACCCGAGGTCCAGTTTCCTGATACAGGCATCTATCTTCTGTATTGCCTGGATAACGGTATCATGCTCTTTCATGGTACATTCATCACAGCATGACATGATAACCGTGAGAGGATTTCGAATCTGATCCCCTAATATTGCAATCTGGTGAAGATTATCGTCAATCTGGGATACTGCCCGTTTCAGTTCTTCCATTGCATGTTTCCGGAAGGTGATATCGCGACAGATAATAAGGCAGAGTCTGGTCCCGTTCTCCTCAAACAAGTGAGCGCTTAGCTCAACCGGGATGACATGCCCGTCTTTTGCGATATGTTCACCTTCAAAGGTGAGGTGTTTCTTCTCAAGCAATGTGGACATGAACTCCTGGTAATGAGCAAACTGTTTTGCCGTGTCTATCTCTGCCATATGTTTGCTGAGCAGTTCTTCATGGGTATATCCAAGTAATGAGGAGGCGACACCATTTGCCTCCAGTATTCTGCCAAACTCGCCATTCGGGGTTATCTCATGCAGGATTATGGCATCGTTGGCATATTCAAAGAGGCTCTTATATCTCTTTTCAGATATCCGGAGTGCTTTATTCACATCCTCAAGTTCTGCAAGTTTCTTCTCAAGCTGGTGAATCAGGCGTTTGTTATGTTCTGTGAGGTATTCATTCTCTCCAAGGATTATGGTCTTTGGTTCAATCTGTTCTTCTGGAATTTCGTGAATCAGGTCGCGGATAATGGCGATAAACTCGGCAGGATCGGTAGGTTTTATGATAAACCGGTCTGCTCCCAGGCTTTCGGCAAATTCCCGATCCTTTTGTTCGGTATATGCAGCGGTGTAAAAGACAAAGGGGATCGAACTCAGGTTGGGATCCTTTTTGACCTCACGGCAGAGCTGAAATCCGTCCATCTTCGGAAGGAGGATATCAGAGATGATGAGGTCCACGTGTTCGGTCTGTAATGTTTCAAGAGCCTGCATGCCATCCTCAGTGGAGAGGACTGAATAGCCATATCCGGCCAGGAGCTTTTCAAGCAGGTATCGGTTAATGTATTGATCATCTACTATCAGAACATTCATTGCGATCTCATTCCCGGGTTTTGAAAGTACTTTTATCTGGTCCACAAAGGTGGCCGGATTAATCGGTTTTTCAATATAATCCGTCGCCCCTGCTGCAAGTATCCGTTCCTTGTCTCCGGCCATGGCATAGGAGGTGACGGCAATGATCGGGATGGTATCAATACCAGGAGTGCTCCGGATGATACGTGCGATCTCATATCCATCCATTTCAGGGAGCTGAATGTCAAGGAGGATAATCTCCGGCTTCTCTTCTTTTGCCTTCTGAATTCCTATTACTCCGTTTTCTGCTTCGATAACGGTATATCCCTGTGATTCCAGTAAAAAATGGATGAGGTACATATTTTGTGCATTATCTTCGATGACAAGAACCTTGTGAGTCATGATAATTCTTCTCCGGCTGGTAATATAACCGTAAATTCACTTCCCTTTCCAGGCTGACTGGTTACCGTAATGGTCCCCCCATGTAATTCAACGAGTTTTTTGCATATGGACAATCCAAGGCCGGTCCCTTCATGTTTCCGGGTGGTCCCGGTATCGATCTGCTGGAACGGCCTGAATAGTTTTTTCATCTCCTCTTCACTGATTCCGATACCGGTATCTGAAACAAAGATGTATACCTTCTTCTCCCTGAGCGAACTTTTCACGCAGATATATCCCTGTTCGGTGAATTTTATTGCATTATTGATGAGGTTGATGAGGATCTGTTCGATTCTTCGCTGGTCTCCGATAATAAACCCGGTGTCTGGAGATATGTCATGGTGGAGAAAAAGCCCTTTGTCCTCGGCACTCTTTCTCAGGGTTGTACAGACCGATTCTATTGCTTTTTGAACATCCACCGGTTCTCGTGAGATATTGAGTTCTCCTGCCTCAATCTTTGATATATCAAGGACATCATTGATGAGTGCAAGCAGGTGTCTGGCACTGTTCTGGACCATGCCAAGCTGCTTCTCCTGTTCTTTGTTTAGTGGCCCGGCAAGCCCCTGAAGGATGATTCCGGTAAACCCGATGATTGAATTGAGCGGGGTTCGGAGCTCATGGGACATGGTTGCGAGAAATGCGGACTTTAACTGATCTGCCTCCTCTGCACGGTTCCGCTCCCTGATAAGATCCTCGTTTGCAGCCTCAAGCTGCTGTGTTCTTTCCCTGACAAGATCTTCCAGATGGTCCCGGTATGATGATAACTCGTTGAATGCCTTGTTTTTCTGCTCTTCTTCCTGCTTTATCTTGCCTATCATCCGTTCAAAGGAGTGTGCAAGTTCCTGGACCTCACCTTTGGTATGAAGTTCTATCTTCTGATCCAGATTCCCGGTCTCGGTGATATTCCTTGTAATATCGGTCAGGTAGGAAAGGGGGCGGATTATGGTCTTGTCAAGGATGATAAGGGTGGTGATGCTGAGAAGGATAAGGGCGAGGAAGATAAAGAGAAGCATGTATGTAACCGACGCCAGCATCTCTTTTTCAATCTCATGGTACGGGATGGTGATCAGTAATTTCCAGCCCAGCATGGGTGAGGTATAAAAGATGAGATATGCAGACGGGAGGGTGAGAATACCTCTGCTGGTGTTCAGCAGATACGTTGTCTGTTCTTCCCCAAGACATTCACGGATATTGGTAAATAATGCGCTTTCATTTCGTGATGCCAGGATGATTCCACTCTCATTTACCAGCATTATCTCTCCGGATCTCCCGATATCAAATGAAGAGATATACCGGGTCAGGTTGGTGAGGGTGATGTCCGCCCCAAGGACACCATACACGGTCCCGTTCGGATAGGTCAGAGCCTTGACTATGCCGATATTGATATCCGGCGATGTGACCGACATATATGGTTCGGTCATCATGATTTTATCCGGGTTCTCTTTTCCAAGGATATACCAGGGCCGGTCCCTTGGGTCGTACCGGGTCGGCCTGGCTCTTGGATGGGATCTGACAAAGGTCCCTGTCTCCCTTCCCATGTATACCGAATTTACCGACGGGTGAGTAAGCCTGAATGCATTCAGATCATTGATAATTTTCGCCTCCCGCGGGCCGATATGATAGACGAAGGTATCTTCTGATGCATTCAGAAAATTCGTAAACCCGGTATCATCAGGATCAGTGATGATATCATGCAGCAGCAGTTCAGAGATATCCTGCTCAACTTCCCTGACAAAATTGGAGAGTGCAAAGTCGATGTGTTGTAATTGGTTCTCTGTATCGGCATGAATTGTCTGCAGGTTTTTTTCATGAATTGATGAAGGCATGATAACTCCCAGACAGACGAGTACAAGGGTAATTATGCATAAATATAACAAAAGAACCCGTGTCCGGAGTTTCATAAACGGATTATTTATCTTTCTTATATATATAGTACAATGATCGACATTTCTTGTATATGAGGTATGTCCATGAACGAGTACCTCCCATTTTTCTCACAATTTTCACAATTTTCTAATCATTCTATTCTTTTTTATCTCTCTTTCTCCGGTATCAGATCGGTATATCTTCTGTGAACCGGTGGGGAAAGTACTCAAATACTCAGAGGGCAATTGGATACTTATTGCATACATATTGCATGCTGATGGGTCATGAACAGAACATGGAATGAAGAGGGGTTTTTTGGAATATTGATGGTATACTGCCATGGTATTCATTCCTGCCGCGGTAATCTCACCTGTTTCAGAATGAACTCCGGGGACGGGGGGCTTTATGATATCTTCTCCTTCTGAAAATAAACAGCATTTCCTGTATTTGATCCTTGGATTATCACTCGTTTTCGGTCTCATTATTCTGATTGGATATCTGGCCGTTGAAAGTCAGCATCAGGAGACAGAAAAACAGATAACCACTGAACTAGAAACCGTCGCACAATTAAAGGCAAAAACTATTACGGACTGGTATCATGAGCGGTACTCTGATGCTGAAGTTGCCATGGTGAATCAGATCCCCTCTCAGTATCTGTATAATCTGGAAGTCTCCCAAAAATATGATGTTTCCAGGGAAGATATTATCGCCTGGTTCGACAGTCTGGTAGCCAGTTATGATTACCGGGGCATCATACTGCTGAACCGGACCGGTGAGATGGTGATATCTGTCCCTGACACGGCATCAGTATCCGGTTATAGTTCAGACACAACCCTGAAAAGAGCACTTGATTCTGATACTCCACTCTTCACTGACATCTTCAAAGACCCTGAATCAGGCATCATTCAGATAGAGTTCTGGGTCCCGGTCCGTCTCCGTCCGGGTGAAAGATCCTTAGGAGTCCTGGTCTTTCAGATCGATCCAGGAAGATATCTCTTCCCGCTGATCCAGACCTGGCCCACCCCAACCAGAAGTGCAGAATCCCTTATCGTCCGTCTGGTCGGAGATGAAGTTCTGTTTTTAAATGACCTTCGTCATGTGCCGAACGCAAGTCTTTCTCTCTCTATTCCGGCCAGTAAGGAGAATGTACCTGCGGTTATGGCGGCAAAGGGATATAAGGGGATCGTGAGAGGAGATGACTATCGTGGTGTCCCGGTTGTTGCTTCGATCACCAATATATCTGATACTCCCTGGTTCATTGTAGCGAAAATTGACCAGGATGAGATATATGCTCACTTCACCGAGTTCAGCCGGTTTGTGATGGGGGGTATTGTACTCCTCCTATGTATCGCCGGTCTTGGTGTACTGATATTCTGGAAAACAAGGGAGAATGAGAGAGAACTGACTGAACTGAATCATCGTCTCACTGAAGCACAACGAGCGGGTCGTGTCGGTATCTGGGAGTATTATATCAAAACCGGGAAGGTCTGGGCAACAAAGGAGGCATGTCGTATCTATGGACTTTCCCCTGTTGCGGATGGTTTGCATGACATCACGGAAATTCTGGATTGTATTCCTGACCGGGAACGGATCTCTACTGCAATTCATGATTTAATTGAACGGAATATTCCTTTTGATACCACCTATCGTATCCATCCTGCTGATGGGTCCGAAGACCGGTACCTGTCCTCTATCGGAGAGCTCCATTATGATGAAGAAGGAAAACCCGTCAAAGTGTTTGGGGTCATTCAGGATATCACTGAAAAATACCTGCTCATTGAAGACCTCAGGCAGAACCAGGAAAAATTGTCTGCATTATTTAACTCCCGGATCCTTGGTTCAGTTTTTTCTGATATTCATGGCAGTATATTTGAGGCAAATGATGAGTTTCTCCGGATTATTGGGTATACACGGGAGGAGTTCCTGAGGGACCGTGTGAAATGGACCGATATCACTCCCCCTGAATACCATGCCCGTGATGCTGAGGCGATAACCGAGGCACAACAGACCGGGGTCTGCAGTCCGTATGAAAAACAGTATATCAGAAAAGATGGTTCCCGGATATGGGTGCTTACCGGGTATGTACTTCTTGGTGAGGCCAGGGAAGAAGCAGTCGCATTTGTCCTTGATATCTCAACTTCAAAAGCGAATGAGGAGAGGATACAATCACTCAATCTGGAGCTTGAAGAGCGGGTCATTGAGCGGACAAATCAGTTACAGTTTATCAATGAAGAACTCCAGGCAGAGGTTCAAGAACGACGTTCTGCAGAGAAGAAACTTTTTGAGACCCTCTCGGTATTATCGGCCACCATCGAATCGACCCCCGATGGCATCTTTGTAGTGGATAATAACCGGAATATCTCGGTATATAATAAAATATTCGCAGATATGTGGCAGATTCCTGATTCTGTGCTGCGATTCGGTGATGAGCGGGCAGTCCTGAAAGAGCAGGCAGTAAGGGTAAAGAATCCGGGTTATTTCTGTTCCAGAATTGTAGAGATCTATCAAAATCCTGAACTAGACTCTTTTGATGTCATCGAACTGGCTGATAACAGGATATTTGAGCGGACATCAAGACCCCAGCGTATTGAGTACACCATTGTCGGCCGTGTCTTTAGTTATCATGATGTGACCAGACAGAAGGAGATGGAAGAACAGATAGCAACATCGCTTCGGGAGAAAGAGATCCTCTTAAAGGAGATTCATCACCGGGTCAAGAATAATATGCAGGTGGTATCAAGCCTCCTTTTCATGCAGTCCAGACTGTCAGAGGATCCCAGGCTGAAAGAGATCCTCCTTGAAAGCCAGAACCGGGTGAAATCGATAGCCCTGGTCCATGAAGAACTCTATCAGTCCATGGATCTTGATAGGATTGATTATACACGGTACCTCCGGAAGATTACCCGGAATATCTTTGACACATACAAGGTAGATTCCAATCGGATATCACTGCGGTTATCTGAAGAGACGGTGTACCTTACCATATCAAAAGCAGTTCCCTGTAGTCTTATCGTCAATGAACTCATCTCCAATAGTCTGAAACATGCATTTCCGGAGGGCCGGAGCGGGAAGGTCAGTATTGAATTTGTGCTCTCTCAAGGCGAGTATATTCTGATATATTCTGATAATGGAGTTGGATTGCCCCCGAATTTACGTATTGAATCACCAAAAACGCTTGGTCTTGAGTTGATCAACGGACTGGTAAAACAACTGACCGGTACGATGAAGATTGACCTTGGAGAAGGGATCAGGTATGAGATTCGATTCCCTGAATAACTGGCCGGTTGTTCTCCGCATCCTGTTATTTACGATTGCGTATTGTATACTTGCCAAATTATGCCTGAACTTTGGGATCAGTTACGGGAATGTCTCACCCATCTGGATTCCTTCCGGTATTGCTGCTGCTGCCATTCTTCGGTGGCGATATCCGGTTCTTCCTGGTGTTTTTGCCGCGACAACCCTGGTGGTATTGAGTACCGGTATATCACCGCTCTCCTCAGTTCTGATAGGTTGTGGGAACTGCATCGAGGCCCTGGTATTTTATTCCTTTTATCAGATCTTTCCTAAGGGACCATTCTCTCTGATCCCCCCTGTAAACACGTTCCGGTTTCTTGGAATCAGTGCGACATCATCCCTTATCGGAGGTTTTATCGGTGTTATAATCCTCGTGTCCCAGGGATATGTCCTGATGGATCAGATCCCGCTGAACCTGTTTACCTGGTGGCTTGGCGATCTCTCCGGGATGCTGATTATTACCCCTCTGCTTCTCTATTCCTATCCGAATAGTATTCCAAAGGTATCATGGAATGAGTGGGTTGAATACTTCCTGTATTACCTGATCCTGTTTCCGGGTTTATACCTCATCTTCCAAGGAACAAGCCCCTACCTGTTTCTCATCTTTGTAATCTATGCTGTGTTCCGGTTTTCCTCCATCCATGTGTTCGCCACACTGCTCATAGGTGATCTTATTGCCGTAACCATGGTCTGGTTAGAAAAAGGGGCATTTTTCGGTCAGAACCCCCCGGTTCATCTCCTCTCCATACAACTCTTCATCGTTGTTACTTCAATAACCGGGTTATTGCTCTTTTCGGTGGTAAGGGACAGGCTGAATGCACTGGAAGCATTGCAGAACCTGAACCGTTCTCTTACAAAACAGATTGAAGATCAGACTCAGATTATCCGTTCTCGTGAGGAACAATACCGGTTACTGGTTGATAATGTCCCTGATATCATCCTTGTTCATCAGGATGGAAAAATACTCTATGTAAATCCTGAAGCGCTCCGGATGCTTGGATATACAATTGAAGAGATTGTGGGAACATCCCTTTTGAGCTATATTCCGGTTGAGTATCATGCAACAATTGCAGACGCTATCCGCAAGCGGATGAAAGGAGAAGAGATAATCCCGTATGAAATTGAGATATTCACAAAAGGAGGGGAAAAGCGAACGGTTGAGGTCAGGGGGACGAAGATACATTATTCCGGAGTGCCTGCATCGCTCAATGTCCTGACTGATATCACGGAACGAAAGAGGATTGAAGACCAGTTACGGTACCTGAATGAAAACCTGGAGGGGCAGGTTCAGGAGCGAACAAAGGAACTGAATATTTCCTTACAGGAGAAGGAGGTTCTGCTCAAAGAGATTCATCATAGGGTTAAGAATAATATGCAGGTTGTCTCAAGTCTCCTCTTCATGCAGGCACGTTCCACACAGCAACCGGAAGTCAGGGATATTCTTCTGGAGTCGCAGAACCGGATCAGGTCAATTGCTCTTGTCCATGAGAAACTCTACCAGTCAGAAGATTTTAAGAAGATTGATTACAAGGATTACCTGGAGAAGATCGCTCACCATATCTTTGAATCATACCAGATATCCCCGGGGACTATTCTTCTTAAGGTCAGGTCAGAAGATGTATTCCTCTCGATTGAGAAAGCCGTTCCACTCAGCCTTATCGTCAATGAGCTGATTACCAACTCAATTAAGCACGCCTTTCCAAAGGGGCTGTCTGGAGAAATTCGCATAGATTTCTCTTTGGAAAACTCCCGGTACCGGCTCATCTATCAGGACAGCGGACCTGGGATTCCTGACAAAGGGGCCATAGAGAAACCCGATACACTGGGGATGCAGTTAATCAGGGGTCTTGCCGGACAACTTAATGGAACGGTCAGATATGAGACGTACCAGGGGTTTGGCTATATCATCGAATTTCCTGCTTGATCTTCCTGCCAGATTATTCGTTCATCCTCTCCTCTCATCCTCTCCTTTCATGCCCGGCATAGATGCCCGGCTTTGCGAAAAATATATGATAATCTGATGATCACAATCTCTATCTCCTTGTATGATAATATGTAGACTTCAGGATATTCAGAGCATCAGCTGATATCAGGGAACCGATCCCATACAACGTCCCTATTCCCACACCGTCACACTGAACGAGGCAGACAAGAATGAATTCAGCCACCCGGATACTTGTCGTTGAAGATGAGTTTGTAACCGGCCTTGAGATACGGGCACGCCTTGAAGACCTTGGGTATGAGGTCCTTGATATTCTTGATACCGGAGAAGAGGCGGTCAGAAAGGCTGGAGAACTCCGCCCTGATGTTATGATCATGGATATCACACTCCGCGGAGAGATGACCGGAATAGAGGCTGCTGATACCATCCGCAGAGATTATAATATACCGGTCATCTATCTTACCGCCCATTCTGATGAGGCAACGGTTCAGAAAGCGGTTCATTATGAGCCCTTCGGGTATCTCATAAAACCACTTGATGAACGGGCATTACATACCACAATCCGGATGGCTCTCTATAAACATGCCATGGACAAGGCTCTCATTGAGAGTGAAAAACGGTATCGGACCATTGCTGAACTCTCTGAAGATCTGCTCTTCATCCTAAACCGGGATACATCCATTGCATTTCTCAATTCCCGTGCCGTGGCTTTCTTTCATATCTCATCAGAAAATCCGCCATATCCTTCTCTGGAAGAGATTCTCCCATCCGATCTTTTCGAAAAGATCACGGTGCAGATCCAGACGGTCTTTGAATATGGCAGTTCTCTTCATGCTACTCATCATTTCACCTATCATGAGGAGGATTTCTGGTTTGACTGTTCAATCGTCCCGATTGTAACCGCAGACGGGGTTATAGAGGTTATTGGTCAGTTTCATGATGTCTCTGCCCTGGTCAGAATAGAGAAGGAGGTTGAAAAGAAAGGTCTGGTTCAGATTGAGCATAATATGGAACAGTTTCAGATCCTCAATGACCGGATTAGAAATCCTCTTTCAATCATTATGTCTCTTGCCTCACTGGAAGATACGAAAGAGAATGAAGAAATTATTGAGCAGGTGAAACGTATTGATGCCCTTGTCACCCAGCTGGACCACGGATGGGTTCAGTCAGATGCAGTCCGGGCGTTTCTCTTAAAGCATTATGGTCATGGGAAACCAATTGACTAGCCGGTCCCTCCTCCAGAGGGATCTGAGTCTGGTTTTTTTCCTGCAAACATCGTGATCATGAATTCACTGTCATCCAGTAATCTGAATTCTGGTTCTCTTCCGGAAAGATTCAGACACTCAGATATGATCAAGGGAATCCCTTCTCCTCGTTTTTCCATGTAATGAGAGCGGGGAATTGAGGATGAAAATCCTTTCACCGGAATCTCTGACAACAGCGATGTGATGAGTTCATTTCGTGTAATCTGCCGGTACGGGAGTGTGTCAATGGATATGGTATTTGGAAGACTTCCCGGAGAATAGATCTCAAGACGGTCATCAAAAATAAAAAACCGGATCTTGGATCCATAGATTGAATAATCCCGGTGAGCAACTGCATTCACTATCGCCTCAAATACAGCGATCTCAGAAAATGTAGGGTAATCTATCCTATATGGTATTTTTTTTGCCATCACTTGGTTATTTCGTCTCAAGAAATGTATTGCATCATCGATCTGAACATCAAGAGGGCCGGTTATCTTTCTGGCATCTATCTGTTCATTTGCATCTCTATGAATTCCCCGGTAACACACTGCTTCTATATATGCCCCGGTCAGAAATTGATGTGGCATCCG
>NZ_JAIWNS010000137.1 GCF_020216685.1 Methanospirillum hungatei
GTGTTCAACTATGCGTTTGAGCTGCTTAGTTTCAGCGGTATGGGTGTTCAATTTGTCCGGTCAAACTGTTCAGATCTAAGCGTTATAATCACTATTAAAAATTCCACTCATAAAGGATGAACTGCCACAAATGTATCAGTTAAAAAAAACATAACACTTTTTTATCCTCATACAAAAAAAGATGATTTGAGATGTTTTCTGAATATATGGCTTAATACGCTCTTAAAATTCGTAACACCGACAGAAACCTTATCTATGGCTATTCAATAATATGAGGTGGAGGCAAAGAGAATGTGTTGTCACGATTCAGATAAGCATGAACATGCACATGAGCATAATGGAAAAGTACACACCCATGAGCATATCCACGATAGTGAACACCATCACTTTCATGAAAACTGCTGCCATGGACATGACTAAACCTCTTTTTTAAACATTAGCGTCCCAATTTCTAATCTAATTGATTATCTCCTCTCGTCATCCTCATGGGAATTATCATTTCATTAAGATTTCAATCTCTTAAGATTCACAGGATTCATGTCATAATCCCCCACATATCCTTAAAAGTCATGTTGGAGATCATCCTGCCAAATTCATCAGAATAAAACGAATATAAACAGACGTTAAATTTCCGGTTAAAGAGTATCTAATGAGCAGAAAAGTTCATGTATACAAATATCCATTGTGTATACATTGGTCCTGTTATTTCTATTCGTCCAACCCCTGACATATCACGAAAGATTAAAATATTGTCCCTCATCACTTCATTAGACCGTTCTTCGCTGATTCGAATGGCCTTATCATCAGGTCTTGATGAAGAACTCAGAAAAAATGCTTTGGATCAGTACAGGCAGGGACGTATTTCACTCGGAAAAGCCGTAGAGATATGTGAGATATCTGTGAGAGAAATGATAGCTCTCCTGAAAAAGAATAATGTAACCCTTAATATATCTGTTCAGGATATTCTGGATGATTTTTAGGCAGCAATGAAGATATGATTCTGGTATTTGATTCATCACAGGTGATCTATTTTGCAAGAGCCGGAGCGCTCCATCTTGCTGTAGAGATCCATTCAGAAAAGTTCATTCCCCCTGCGGTATACGCCGAGGTTGTTGCAATCGGGCGGGCACAGGGACATCCTGATGCTGAAGTTACTGCTCATCTCATTACGCAGGAATCTCTTACTCTTAAACCGCCAGAAGAGCATTTTTTAGAGAAATTCTCTGGTTTGCACCGTGATCTTCACCCAGGGGAGATGGAGGCTCTGGTTCTGTCGGACGAACTACAAGGCATCGCCATTGGAGATGACCGAATAAGTCGTGAGATCGGAGAAATGTTTCAGATTGAAGTGAGAGGATCTGCATTTATTCTTTTTGCTCTTGTAAAAAACAGAATCATATCCAAAGAGAAAGCAAAAAAGATTCTCCAGGTAATGATCCGTGAAGGTTTCAGAATCGGATCTGAACAATATGGGCTAATCCTTGATCTGCTGGAACAGCTTCAGGGAAAGAACGATGAATCCTGGTCTTGAATGCAGCAATCGCGGATTATCTAAAGATAAGGCAGAAGAAAAATCCATTTAACCTGACTCATTCCCTGCCCAGGTATATCCTGTGCCAATGAGTGGGGACAATATAATAAAAGCTATATTCTCCCAAAGACAAACATGTCACCAATGGTTGATCCAGATATCACCGATCTTCAGAAAAAAGCAGAACATTTTGAATCTCAATATAACGCCATTAAAAAAGAATTCAAAGATTTCATTGAGACAACACGAAAAAATGAGGAATTGAAAAAGAAAGACCTTCAGGCAGATCAAGCAAAAAAATTACTGGTTATTGCAGATTCGTTATGTCGCATGATGCACAGCTCAAAAAATGCCACCTGTGATGCCGTGCGGGAGGTCCATGAAAATTATCATCTCAATATTGAAGGGATGTATCAGCAGGTACTCTCATCAGGCAAACTGACACCCATCGACCCACAACCCGGAGCCATATTTGATGATACCCTGCATATGGCAGTCGGACTTGAATATAACAGCAAATACCCGGAAGATACTATATTTTCAGTAGTAAGACGCGGATACCTGCGGGAGTCTCAGCTTATCAGACCGGCAGAAGTCATCATCTCGAAAAAGCCAAGGGAGCCTCTACCATTACAAAAGCCAGGCATGGTCACTTCAATCTTTAACCGGATATTTCCAAACCGGCAGAAATTTGATGCAATCACTCATGATATCGACCAGCTGGCCCATAAAGAGAGTGAACATATCATAAGACTTGAAAAGGAGATAGCAGAACTGGAGAAGAAGATTGAACAGAATGAAGAGGAGATTCATGATTTGAGTCAGATTATTACCGAACAGGCTGACATTCAGGGACAACTGGAAGATGATATGCAAAAACTGAAAGATGATCTTCGCACATTAACTACCCATGTCAGAGAATTTGAGAGATGTATTTCGATAAGGGAACATAATAACTCGCTGAATCTGGTTGAACAGATGCCACGATACCAGGATCCATACCAGCCCGGTGAGTGAATGAAAATTTTAAACTGGACACTACAATGAACAAAGATATAATCGGCATAGACTTTGGCACAACAAATTCCAAGATGGCATATATGCTTCTGGATGAACCAGTAGTCATCGAGAACGACCAGGGCAGCAAAATTACCCCATCGGTTGTATATTTCAAAAACGAAAAGGAGTTCTCCATCGGGGAGCAGGCCAAGCATAATCAGATTATCCACCCTGATAAAGTTGTCAGTTCCATCAAGCGTGAAATGGGAACTGATTATAAGAAACAGGTGGGGAGGTTCAAATTTCCCCCTGAATATATCGGGGCCCTCATCTTTCAAAAACTCATCCAGGATGCCAGGGAACGGACAGGAAAAACCTTCTACGATGCCGTCGTATCCGTCCCTGCAAACTATTCTGACAGCCAAAGGCAGGCGATCATGGATGCAGCAGAGATTGCAGGAATTAATGTTGTCCGGCTGATAAACGAACCGACCGCTGCCGCACTTGCCTATGGAATCAGGGAAGATCGGGACAGGAAAGTTCTGGTATACGATTTTGGCGGGGGAACATTTGATGTGTCCATCCTTTCTGTCTCATCCGGTTTTTTTGATGTCGATGCAAGTACCGGAGAACACCGGCTTGGCGGAGATGACATGGATGAGCGGATCATTGCCCATATCACGAAAGCACTGCAAAAGGATCTCGGGAAAGGGGCTACAATTGACCAGGCATTGCAGGCTACACTCAAGGAGGCTGCCGAGGAGGCAAAGATAGCCCTTTCAACCGAAGAGAGTACACGAATTACCATTCCCTTTGTTGCAGAGAACCGTCCTCCGTTCACGATGGAACTGACCAGGAAAACACTCGAATCCCTGATTCAGGATCTGATTGAGCGCACCCGTGCACCAATGGAACGTGCTCTTCACGATGCATCCCTTGAGAAAGATGAGATCGATGACATCCTCCTTGTAGGGGGAACAACCCTGATACCAGCGGTCAGAAGGTTTGTAACGGAGTATTTTGGAAAAGAACCACTAAAAGGAGATCCATACACTGCAGTTGCAGAAGGAGCAGCACTGGCAGGGAGTACTTACGTTCCTGAAAAATCCAGGATGGCGAAGAATGTGGAGATCAGTGATGTAATATCTTCTTCGCTTGGTGTAAAAATTGTGAACGGAACTCTGTCCAGGGTAATAGAACGAAATACGAAGATTCCAATCTCCCGGACAAGGCTTTACACAAATTCATGGGATTATGTTCCTGAAGTCATCGTCGCAGTATATCAGGGTGAGGAGGAGATGGCGGAGGATAATGAATATCTTGGAGAGTTTTATATAAGTGTCGAGCCTATGCCGGCCGAAGAAAATAAAATTGAAGTCACATTCTCGGTAGGTGAAGAGTTCGGAATCCTCAATGTCCGGGCATATGACACTGACTCAGGAAACGAGCGGACGGTAAAATTTGAATCACGCTCACGTCTTTCAAAGAAAGAGAAGAGCAAGTGGATGAAAAAACTCGTCGGCAAGGGCAGCGTTCATGTCGTCATCGGAGATGAGTCAGGAAAGACTACCCTTGATATGTACCTCAATCCTGCAACCTCTATCGAGTCACTGAAACGAGAGTTGATTGACCGGAATATTATGAAAGGCGATGAGATAATTGAGATCGGAGACCTGATACCAGGTGATGACCAGCGGGTATCTGATTTAGACCTGGAAGACGGGTGCATTATTACCATCCGGGGGAACGATGGGGAATAAAAAGAGAGCACAAACACAGAAAAGCTCCAAACAATCGCCTCCTCCATTGAATCCAGACGATGATCCCTACTGGAAAGTCTCTATGGAAAATCTCGATCCACGGAAAGGAGCCCAATATATTGAACGGTTTTTTAATTACCAGTCGCGGTATCCTCAGTGGATTGAAGACATCAGTTCAGGTGTTCCTACCTATTATGCTGTTCTGGGAGTACTGAAAGGATTTTCAAAAGAGACGCTTCAGAAGGCATATGAACGGGAGTGCACATTATCAGCCTACCCTCATGAATCTATCGAAGAGGCCTACAGGGTCCTGTCAGATCTGCAACTCAGGGTGAAATATGACGAATTTCTTATCAGGTTTGAGCATGCTACCCGGTACAGCCCGGCCCATATGATCGAGGGACTCAAAAAAGCCCATGATGAGTTTTTGAAAAATGCTCTTATTATTCGAAGATTAGGAGTTATTACTCAAAATTATCATGATTACATGTTCCTCATCTCAAAAGGAATGCCAGATATCTTTGAATTTTCTGGACTGAACCAGAATTGCAGTGAGGAGGAGATTAATACATTTGCATCATCCGGTGATGAATTATCGGTTTTGATATCATCAATAATGCGGGATCCAATAAAGCGGGAACAGTTCATTAACTGCAAGAATTTCATTGAGGATAGTCCGAATGAAGATACAAAGGAACAGATAAAAAAATTCAGAAAAAGATGGGAAGAATATGATCGGCAATTCGTCAGCAAAGTTATGTGCATGTCCCTTACGGTGTCAGAGCAGATATTCGATATTTTTGAGAGGATAGGAAATAATTTAAACTCAAATCATGACTGGAAAGAATTCCTCCCCCCATCTGAGAGAACATTCTTTTCAATCTTTGGTGTCGATGAGCATATCAGCTCACTTCCAAAAAGTGAGATTGAATCTCTTCTTCGTGCCCGGGACCGGACACTGGAACGGACACCTGATGTCAATCTTGCATATACGGTCCTGAAAAATCCAACCCTTCGTGATGAATATATCTGGATGTTGCATCATCATGAGTTAAAGAAGATCGATGATATGATAAGGGAAGAGGAAAAACCTTCGGATGAATTGAATGATGCCCGGATTCGAAAATTAATCGCTAAAAAATTACAGGAATTTGAGAAGATTTATGGCAGATTTTCATGAGATGAAACGGATGTAAACATCCCTGAACCAGAAAAGATGCCATCAAACATGAAAAAATTTCATTTTCACAATGATCACCGGAGTCATACTCCGGATATAGGGAGTATGTGCAAAACCATCCCTGATTTCTTGCATTGGTATCGGTGAATGATTTGAATACAAATCAACGCATTTTTTTATAGTCGGATAGAGTAATACGAAAAAGGGAAAGATCCCTGAAATCCTGATACCCTATGGCACCCACATCCAGTGACAATCAATCCCTTCAGGAATACCCGTTGGTAACCCATTCCCTCACCAAACGGTTTGGTGAACTTCTGGCAGTGGATACCCTGACCCTTTCAGTCGGAACCGAAATATTCGGTCTGGTAGGCCCGAACGGATCAGGGAAGACAACAACCGTTCTGATGCTGACAACCCTTCTGGACCCGGATAGTGGAGATGCGACCATCTGTGGGTATGATATTCGGAAACACCCCAGAAGGGTTCGGGAGTCCATCAGCTATGTTCCGCAGGATATGGCAGTTGATGTAAGACTAACCGGGAGGGAGAATGTCATCATGTTTGCCGAACTCTATGGGGTGAAAAATCCGGTTGAACGATCCAATGAGGTTCTGAAAATTCTTGATCTTTTGGACCGGGCAGATAAACGGGCAAAGGTGTATTCGGGTGGGATGAGAAGACGGCTTGAACTTGCCCAGGCCCTGGTGCATAACCCGAAGATCCTGTTTCTTGACGAACCAACCGTCGGCCTTGATGTTGCTGCCAGGAAAAAGATCTGGGAGTACATTAGAACGCTCCGAAATGATGGCATGACGGTCTTTGTCACGACCCATTACATGGATGAGGCAGACCGGTACTGTGACCGTGTTGCCATCATCGACCATGGCAGAATTCAGGCGGTTGATACCCCAGCACGATTAAAAGGGATGATTTCAGAGGATATCATATCCGTTTCCATAGCAGGGACCTTCACTGGTATTGATGTGCCAGGAGTGAAGTTTGCACATCAGGAGGAGGATACTCTCATATTTCATTGTGAAAACGGAGCAGCAGCACTCCCCCTGGTGAAAGATGCGCTGAGCGACGCTGGAAACCAGGTTTTATCCATGTCAGTCAGGCAACCGTCACTTGATGATGTATTTCTTCATCTTGTCGGCCCAGGAGAGGATAAAAGTCCGTTTAAATCAAGCACTTTCAGGAATATGATGGGGAAGCGATGAATCCGATACTGGTGTACTGTAAACGTGACCTTGTCCGGTGGTTCAGAGGAAAATGGGGATTTATTGCAGCAATGGCCATGCCGGCTGCCTGGCTTATCTTCGTAGGTCTTGCTCTTCCCATCCGGTTCACTGATCATTACATTGATTTTGTAACACCCGGTATTCTGGCCATGACCGTCCTCTCTGCATCACTTGCCGGCGGAGGACTCCTCATCCTTGACCGGATGCTGGGATTTTTCAATAAATTCCTTGCTCTTCCCCCTCCCCGGGAGAGTATCCTGTTTGGAAAGATCCTGGTCATCACCATCAGGGGAGTTATTCAGTCAACAATCATTCTCATCTTTGCCTTTCTCCTTGGAGCCAGGTTATACTCCCCGACCCAGCTTATCGGAACGTACATCATTCTCTTCATCTTCGGAGCACTCCTCTCCGCTACAGCAACTACAATAGCTATCTATCTGGATGATCATGACCAGTATGCCGCAGCGAATGCCATGATCTCAATGCCACTCTTTTTCACCTCTTCGGCGATGATGCCGTATGATGTCATGCCAGATTGGCTGGAGCCCATCGCCAAAGTGAATCCACTCAGTTATGCAATCGATGGTATCCGAATACTAAAGACCGGTGAGATACCAGTGACCCAGATCAGTATATTATCCCTGCTCTGTATCGGTGTTGTCACTCTTGCAGTCCATGTATTCAGAAAGGTGAAAATATAACCGGAAGTCAGAAAATTTCCAATAGACCCATTAGACCCATATACCCTACATATGGATTGATGTGATCCATACATTCATCATTTCGTGAGAGATAAGTAATATACTTATGTCTCACATTACCTTCATCAACCGCACTCATGAACTCGCATTTCTTGAAGACCGGTATCGCTCAAAACACTCTGAATTGATCATACTCTCTGGCAGGCGCCGGGTTGGAAAGACTGAACTGCTGATTCGCTTTTTAAAGGATAAACAAGGGATATACATTCTGGCAACGACAGAATCTGAAAAGACCAATATCGGGATCTTTGCAAAAGAGATAGCTGATTTCCTGAATGATCCCAATTTTGCACTCGTATTATATCCGTCATTCGAAACTCTCTGGACCAGTTTCCTATCACATCATCAGGTTCAGAACATTATCGGGATACAAAAGAAGATTCCTATCATTATTGATGAATTTCCATATCTCATCGAGAGAAACCGATCAGTTCCATCCCAATTCCAGCGAATCTGGGATCTGCATATGCGGGATAGTCCGGTGATGCTCATCCTCTCCGGTTCCAGTATCAGCATTATGGAACAGGAGGTCCTTGGATATAAAAGCCCCCTGTATGGGAGAAGAACAGGTCAATGGCAGGTGGAACCATTGTCTTTTCTCCATATGAAAGAATTCCTTCCATGGTCCTGTGTTGATCTGGCTCAGGTATGGTTTACAACCGGAGGAATTCCTGCATATCTTGAACTCTTTGATCCCACTACCGATTTCTGGTCTAATATTTCCAGACTCTTTCTTACCAAAGGTGCAAACCTCACGATGGAGGCTGAATTATTACTTCAGTATGAATTCAGAGAGCCGGCTAATTATCTTACCATTCTAAAAGCAATAGCTGAGCGAAATACCTCACTTGGCGAGATCATTCAGCAGTCAGGTCTTGACCGGAGTATGGTCTCAAAATACCTTTCTGTTCTGATGAAACTTCATATTGTGCGTGAAGAATTACCAGTTACTGCTTCTCCGGGATCGAGGAAACGGCGGTACCGGATTGCAGATCCCTATCTCTCCTTCTGGTTCAGGTTCATCTATCCGGAGATGACGGCTATTGAAGCACGGCAGACATCTGAGGTACTCACAAGGGTCCGGAAGAATTTTTCTCTCTATTCCGGAACACTCTTTGAATATCTGACCGAACATCTCATCAGGGAAAGAGTCCTTTTTCCAAAGATCCACTTAAACCAGCTGGGAAGATGGTGGCATAATGAGATGGAGATAGATATCGTAGGGCTCTGTGAAGATGAAGATCTGATGATCTGTATAGAGTGCAAATGGACAGATCTATCCAAAAATGAAGCGATAAACATACTTAAAAAACTGGAAGAAAAAAGCCTGAACATACGGTGGAGGAATGAGAGCCGAAAGACCATATGTGCTCTGGTTGGAAAAAACATATCAGGTAAGGATGAAATTCGCACAGCGGGATATGAAGTGTATGATCTTTCAGATATTCCGTGTTGAGGATTCGGTATGACCTGATGGTTTCGCGTAGAGAGTGTGTATAATGCCAATAATAAAATTATATTAATATATATCCTCATAGATACCGATACCCAAAAAATATATCAACAATATGAAGTTATTTTTGAGAAATAAAAGAGATTTGATATCCAAGGTGCTATCAGCAATACCTATTTCAAAATAGTGCCCAAATTAAATCCTGATTGGAGAAATATCCATAAAACACGAATTTATAACGCTTCGCTATTCATCAGTCAAACCAACCCACATCATGTATTGGCTGAATCCCGATATGACAATAGCAAGGCTCTGGTGAAGTCCTTTATCGGAGGCTAAAAATCAATTATTTTCTACTTTAGACGAAAAAATAGTAAAATATCCGCTTCGAATCGCTGATAAAAATAGATCGGGTCTACCCGAGAAACTTCCGAATCGCTCCTGCCCTGATGATCATATCCTGCACACTATCTATCTGGCAGGCAGTCACGGCCTTCTCTATCTGACCGGAGAGGGTTCTATGCTCAGGATGGGGATCAATCTCAATCCAGTCAGGGAGGATCTTCTTTATCTCATCCGGCAGGAATGAAGAGTCTGGATTGAGATACCGGCATGCATCACTGAGATCTTCGGTCACATACCGGTAGTTCTCAAGGACAAACTCCCGATCCTTCTCAGTCAGTGCCGACAATCCCAGGACCTCCGGAGGTATCCCGATTGAATACAATGCCGCGGTCACGGTGATCGCCCGGGGAAGTGAAACACCACCCATGTTCCGTGAATACCCGAATAATCCTACATGGAGTTTTCGTTTTCGTCGGCTGGGGATATAGGCCGCCACACGGTTAATGAGAGGGGCCAATGACTGTATCTGTTTTTGATACCCGGCAGCATATCGCTCGATAAGTGATATCGCATACGTATCATCAATCTCCCGTGCAGGTGGGATCTCTCGTTCCTCAAGATACCTGATTGCAGACACCGCATCCTCAAGGTTGGTATCGTACTTAAATGCCGACTGGATGGTGAAGGTATACGCCCCGGCATACTCATCAGTTACCCTTCGAACGGTATCCGGCCGTAAATTCCCTCTGAACGGGGCTGATCCTGCTCCGATGATCGGATAGACCGGAATCCCGGTATCTTCAGAGAGAAGGTGAAGACGCCAGAGAGCAATTTTATTCAGGAGGACTGCCCCAATCTGTCCATAATTCACCGCCGGATCAGATCGTGCCAGAAACACCCGCTGATAATCAAGATCCTTATCCTGGAAATACCGCCGGAGGATCGTATCAGCGGCAAGCATACCATCCTTATCCTCAAAGAGCGGGATGACCCGGATCTTGTCCGGGTGGAACGGTCCAATCCACTCTGCAATCGTAATATCACGGCCACCTAACCGTTTATATTGCTGACCGATGACAAAGTCACAATAATACTGGTAGATGTTGTCAATTGATGCAAATGAAGTAGTCATCGGGAGGATGACCTCAAAGATCGGGGCATAGGTGTCGTTATAGAAATGATGTGCAACATCATAGGACCGGGGAATTGACCCCAGTGTTTCCAGCAGGATCTTCGCTTCCGTCCGTTCTATCTCCGGGTTTGGTACCCGAAGCGTGAGGAAGAGATCACGGCCCAGATGATGCTCTTTAAAATAATCGCCATACCGGGAGAGGAGTTTTTTGACGACGTAATTATCAACCTCTTTCCCTTCACAGTCCCACATCTGCTCAGTGCATCCCAGGTGTGAATACACGTAATAGGCTTCCTTTACCTCATCTTCACCGGTGAGCTCAATATTCTCAGTGAAAAACGGAGTATGGACATTATCCGGGTGCTGGGTACTCATCGTTCGGGGTATTTTCAAAGGTTTTCCATACTGCTCGTTCATGGTTATCAGTAATTATTGGAGGTAATCATGCAAGAGTATTCGTATGAGTGCTCATGAGTGAGGAGACACCCGGGAACAGAGTTGAGGGTTAGGTACAGAAATCACCCGGACACCGTATTCATCATTCCCCCGAAGGAGTGGCGGGATAATACCTGAGGGCAAGTATTGTGCAGTCATCACTCTGGGGATTGTCACCAGACCAGGTTTTCACTTCATGATTGAGCAGCTTGACAACCTCCAGAGGTGTTTTTGGAGACTGCTCTGATAAAACCCGGACGACCCGTTCTGACCCATACAGGTCCTCACCTCGTTCTGCCTCAGTAACACCGTCACTGACGAGTACCAGCATATCACCCTGTTTTAGTGAGACGAAATGCGGGATGTACTGTTCATCTTCCATAACTCCGGCAGGGAGATTCCCGTCTGATTCAAGTTCGATTGTTCCTGAACTGGTTATCAGATATGGCGGAGGATGGCCGGCATTACAATAACAGACCTCGCCGGTTTGCGGATTTACTATTCCCACAATCAGGGTGATGAACTGTCTGCTATCACCATCTTCCAAAAATGAACGGTTAATCTCTCGTACAAGGACACAGGGGTCACGGGTTTCACGGATTTTTGATCTGAGTATCATCCGGGTGGATGACATCAGAAGAGCTGCAGGGACCCCTTTTCCTGATACATCACCTAATGCGAAATAGAGAGACTCTTCATCGAGTTTCAGATAATCATACAGGTCACCTCCGATGTATGAGGCGGGAAGAAGGGATGCTGAAAGAGATACATGATCCCATTCCTGGTTCTGTTCAGGAAGAGATCCAAGCTGGATCTGCCGTGCTGCCGTAAGCTCACCCTCAATCTGGAAAGATTTCCGGTTATTCTCTTCTTCCAGCCGGAGATTGTTAATTATAATGACAAATATGCATAATCCGAGGATTGTGGGGAGAAAAATGTCAATCGTCCCTTCGATAACCTCACCGGGGAGCAGAATATCCGGATTAATCCCATCCTTTCCAATACTAAACTGAACTAATGCCACCAGAAATCCCAGGAGAAAGGCATGTGACATCCGGATTATGGCATCCTTATGCAGGTACCAGAACAATCCACCCATTATTCCGGAGAGAAATGTTATAATGAGAGTAAATGGCCCGATGGGTTCTCCGACTGCGATATGTAACAGGATTCCAAGTAATCCGGCGAGAAGACCACTGATCGTCCCGGCAACAAGCCCTGCAATCACCGGTCCGAGCATCTGGATACTGATCTCATAGGGTCCAATCTGAACGCCGGTCATCATCCCGTACAGATAAAAAAAACCTCCAATTAGGGCCATGAAAAGAGCAGAAAACGGAGAGAATGTCTTTGATACGAAAACCGATGCATACCGGGTTCTGGTGAGAAAATATGCAATAAGAGAGAGTACTGCAACACCGTCACACAGCTGTACGAGTCTTTCTAATTCAAAGATCATAATTCCTCATGAATGGAGTTCGTCTGAACAGGTGAAATGCCTCTTATATGGATCTGATTATATATTAAGGTATAATAGTTTGCAGCCATTTTCCGTCAGGCACTCTGATCTCAAACCAGGCTTCCTTTCCCTAGTTCTCCGTTCTCACAAATCCGCATTAAATTCACGTTATCCTGGCATATCAGATTCAACGTTCTTTTGAAATTTTTCTGTGTCCATCTGTTCCTGAAACGTGTTAAAAACCGCGATGTTGATTTACAGCAGACTTAATTAATGATAGTGCTATAAGTTGTCCGGACAAAAGTAGGTTGGGCAGAGGAGGTCGTTAATATTTTAGGGTTCACCCAGTCAAAAAAAATTTACCGCTGAATTGCTTTCGCAGGCTGAATTATGTCTTTGAACACGGATAGGAAATTGACCTGTCAGGCTATTCATCTGCCCACTTCCTACTATTATGACTTCAAGTGTAAATATATCCGCCGGGCTGGGTATTCATAATAAATTTGTCCTTGCAACAATCTTATGGAGTACTGGTCAGCTAATTCAAGAGCGGTTCGATCGAACAAAAGATGGGATACTCTCGCTCAAATCATGGATCATGCTCCAAAAGTGTGACGTTGTTGCCTGTGAATCAACCAGTGATTTTTGGGTACCCCTTTATGACCTCATTAATAATTCTATCCCAGTAATTGTTGGAAATGCATGGGACATTAAAGTATTGTCCCATAAAAAGACGGATAAAGTTGATTCTGAAATGATTGCCCGTCTTGCTTTACATGGAATGATTCAACCATCAAGAGTCTTTTGTGGGGAGCAAAGGGAATTTCGTAAAATTTTACGACTTCGGCATAGATTGGTAGAGAAAAGAACCAGTTTTAGGTATCAGGTTAAGGGCATTCTTAACGCTGAAATGATTCGTCTCTCATCTGTTTTGTCAGATGTATTCGGGAAATCAGGCATGATGCTCCTTACAGGGATAATAAATGAGATGCAATTAAGAGAAATCATCACTACATTACCCAAACGGACTCAAGAGAAAAAGGATAAGATCATTGAAGTACTTGGTTATAATTTTTCGAAAGATGCTCTTTTCCAAATAAAGGTTCTATTAGATGTTATTAGATGTCTTGATGAACAAGACTTCTCTTGAAGAATTCTGCATTACATTTTGCTTACAAGAATTATCCTAGAGAGATGGCAATTTTGATGTCTGTTCCCGGAATCGGGGAAATTGGGGCTGCTACTCTAATTGCAGAAATTGGTGATATTAGCGATTTTCCATCTGGTGATAAGCTTGCAGGATGGTTAGGTATGGGCCCCAATGTCAATCAGTCAGCAGGAAAACTTCGGACAGGCAGCATAACGAAACGAGGTTCGGTTCATGCAAGATGGATATTGACACAAATTGCTCATGCAGCAGCAAGATGCCGGCATAATTCATTACGCTTTTACTACGAAAGAAAAAGTGGACTCATTGGAAAAGCGAAAGCCACCATTGCATTGGCCCGAAAGATAGTAACTATTATTTGGCATCTCTTAAAACCCTTATGAGGCTTCGCCTCAAGCCTGACGAATGAAAAACTGATAACGTTCAG
>NZ_JAIWNS010000138.1 GCF_020216685.1 Methanospirillum hungatei
TATCACACAATATCCATACCGTCATCTCACATCTTTTCTATATTCCGGTTATTCTTGCCTGCTGGAGGTTTCCAAAACCCGGTATTATCTTCACGTTTGGTATAATCTGCGGATACATCGGCCTTGAATACTTTAGTCATCATTCAGTGCTTGATTCTGATGTCATCCTCCGGTGCCTGATCATCATCTTCATCGGTTTTGTCATTGCCCTGCTTTCTCAAAACCTTCATGACCGGGAAGAGTCTTACCGTCGGCTCCTTTCTGCTATTGATACGGGAGTGATTAAGATCGACCGGAGCGGTACGATTGTCTATGCAAACCCATATGCCGTGAATGTTCTGGACAGAAAGGCGGTGTCTTTAAAAGGGAATTCACTTTATGAGTATGCCATTGATGGTTCTGACCTTCGTGGGTTTCTTGAGCAGTGCCTGAAAAACGGTCATTCAGATACGACCCGTGAACTGGTTCTGAAACGAAAGGACGGATTTCCGGTACCTGTGGTACTGACAGGGTACTCGCAGAAGGGTGAAGATATTATTCTTACGCTGACCGATCTCTCTGAAGAGAAATGGCTGGCTCATGAGCTTGCAACCGGGCGTATGGTCATGACGACGCTTATTGATGCCATCCCTGAGGGGATTTTTTTATCTGACACCAGGGGGACCATAATCGAGGTGAATAAATCATGCAGGGACCTGACCGGCTGGAGTGATGGAACTGATCTCTTCAAGGAAGCATCCGGACTTTTTTCACCAGACGCATCTGAAAAGATACGGCATGCCATCCATCAGACAATATATGAGAAACAGTCAGTCACGCTTCATCTTGAGGCTGCCCCGGATGAAAATACAAGGCATTATGAACTCTCCCTGACTCCGGTTCCGGATGACACGAAGAGTATTACCCGGATTGCCGGTGTCATTCACGACATTACCACACGGGAAAATTACCTGAAACAGATAAGGGAGCGGGAAGAGTATCTTCGTATGGTGCTGGACGGTCTGCCCTTGGCGACTCTGGTTATCGGCCCGGATCATAAGGTTCTCTCTGTTAACCAGGCATTGGCCATGCTCTTTGAGCGTGAAGTAAATGACCTTGTCGGGACGGATGAACATGGTCATCTCCTCTATCCGGGAGAGGAGCGTCCGATGCTCTGTGATCTGATGGTCGGTGATGAGGTTGATGTGCTCCTTGATGAGTGGTATTCAGATCTCTATTCACCGTCCCCAACTGTTCCCGGAGCATATGAAGTCATTGATTTCTTCCCTCATATCGGTGAAGCAGGAAAATGGATCATGTGTACTTCTGCACGGCTGGTCGATGACAAAGGAGTGACCATTGGGGCTATTGAAACCTTTGAAGACTTTTCAACCCAGAAAGCAGCGGAAGAAGCCATACGAATCAGTGAGGAACGGTTTAAGATAGCATCCCATATCGCTACTGACCTTATATTTGAGTACGATCAGAAGTCAGACCAGATATTATGGTTTGGTGATATTGAGAAATGGCTGGGTCTGGATTCCCCTGCCAGGGTCAGTACCCTGACCGGATGGACAACTCTGATCCATGAAGAGGATATCGGGAAGGTAAAAGGAGCCTTTATCCACCATGTGCTGACCGGAGATCCGATCACTGAAGAGCTGCGGATCAAGCACCGGAACGGTCAGTATCAGACCTGGATAATCAAGGCGGTTGCCCTGTACAATGCCAATTTCCAGCAGATTAAGACCGTCGGCATTGTTTCAGACATCAGCGAGATGCGGGCCAACGAGGAGGCAAAGAAGAAAGCTCTCATCGCCATTGAGAAATATATTGAGCAGTTTGCAATCCTCAATGATCATATCAGAAATCCCCTGCAGATAATTGCTGGATATAATGATCTGCAAGGCGGGGAATATGCTCATCACATCGCAAGCCAGATAGCAAAGGTCAACCAGATCGTCGATCAGCTGGATAAAGGGTGGATAGAATCGGAGAGTATCAGGGATTTCCTCCGCCGCCATTATGGCATCTCTGTAAAGGACTCTCAAAAATAGTTGGTTCTTTTAGGGGAACTCAAGGGTAAGGGTGACCGGGCAGTGATCTGAGCCCATGATATCATTTCTGATCCCTACACCGGTAATGAAGGGTTTTGCTTTACTATTGACAAAGAAATAATCTATTCTCCAGCCAACATTCCGTGTCCGTGCCCTGCTCTTATAATCCCACCAGCTGTACTGGTTCCCTTCATCAGAAAACAACCTGAAACTGTCATAAAATCCGGCAGCGATGACCCGGTCAATCCACTCCCGCTCTATGGGAAGAAACCCTGATACCTGCTCATTCTCTTTGGGCCGTGCAAGGTCGATTGGTGTATGGGCGGTATTGACGTCACCACAGAAGATGACACGCTCTCCGGCGGCATCCATGGCCTTGATTTTCTCTAAAAATGCATCATAGAACCTGAGTTTGAATGCAAGTCGTTCATCTGATGCCCCGCCGTTCGGGAAGTAGACATTTATCAGAACAAAATCAGGAAACCGGGCGGTAATAATCCGGCCTTCTGTATCAAACTCGGGAGATAGCCCTCCCAGTTCGATTGATTCGGGTTCGGTCCTGGAGTACATCGCAACCCCGCTGTATCCTTTTCGTTCAGCAGGATTGATGTAGAAGAAGTAATCCGGGATACGGGTGATATCAGGTTTTAAGGAATGGGCATCTGCCTTTGTCTCCTGTATACAGAGGATGTCGATATTCTCATGAGCCGGCAGTCCGGGAAACAGAACTCCGGGGAGCACTTCTTTCCCGCTTATAGCCCTGAGCCCATTCACATTCCATGAATAGATTGTGTATTTCGTCATTATTTTACCCGATTCCAAACCGTCGAAGCGCAATCAGGCTGTTATGGGCTGCCCTGAATGTCGGGGCATCGATCACCCCTCTCGCACCGTTTGCAAACATGCTTGCCGCTACCTGTTCAAAGTGAATGGATCCCCTGCCAATCTCAAGATGTTCTTCGGAAAACTCCCTGCAGTCATACAGATACAGGCACCGGCTGGCTGCTTCATGGAGAAATCTTGGGAGACATCCGTTCACATGGGCATGTCCGATATCTAGGGCCAGAGGGACCTGGGTGATGAGATTAAGGTCTTCAGGATACCTGACCATGTTCCCTTCCCGTCTTCCCATGTTCCTGAATAAAAACCGAATACCAAATTCATCAGCGGCCCTGATGATATCCACACAGGATCGGGCCAGTTGTCGTTTTGCATGGGCTTTATCTGCCGGTGATGTAACAAACCCTGGATCAACAACAACTTCTGCTCCAATCTCCGAGGCAAACTCAAACCTCTCGGTGATGACAGCCACCGCTGCCTGCCTGATCGGTTCATGTATACTCGCCGGGTTAATATCCCGTTGTGGCAGCCGTATCATGTACTTATACGGAAATGATTCAAGAAGACTGACGGCCGGGATGCGATGAACACCGCCGTCAACAATCTCAATGCCCCGTGTCAGGGAACCAAGACTTTCAAGGGCGATGTCAAGCGGTGTCTCCCGCATACAGGTGGTTGAAATCCAGAGCATGGTATCATCAGGGCTTGTTGTGCCGTTCTGTTGTAATATATGGTAAAGGATCCTTTTATAGTACTCAATTCTGGTTCAATCAGGAAAGATCGTTATCCTTTTATTCGTGACCTATCGTACCTTAGAGCATATGGCATTGTCCAAAGATTCTACAATCCTTGAAGTACTGCAGGAAAAACCTGATGCAGGTGCGATATTTGCCCGGTTTGGGATGGGCTGTGTCGGTTGTGCTATCAGCAGGGGAGAGACCGTTGCAGAAGCAGCCGCAGCACATGGGATTCCACTCGAAGAGCTGATGTCCGCTCTTGGAATCTCCGCATAATTCTTTTTTAAATTCTTTTTTTAAATTACGTTCAAACGGAAAAAAATTAGATATATCCGAATGACTTTAAGGTCACATCCGGATTTACTTCACCGACATGATACACCTTTCCTTCGGTCAGTTCGTTGATGGTAACTTCTGCCGGAGAGAAGAGTGATGTGTCGATCTGGTAAAAGTCAAAGTTTGCTTCCTTGAAGATCTCGTAGAAGGGCTTTCCATAACCTTTTGATTTGTTGCTTGGTATCTTCTCAAGGAAGTCGACAATATCGGGGGCCTTCATGGTAAGGCTTATCTGACCATGATAGATGGTAGCGTCATTGGTCGTTCCCATGGCCTTGGTTGCGTCAGCCTTCACCGGTGGGATAGGAGCTGTTCCTATTGCTGCTGTTATCTTTCTTGTATCAAACCCGAGTTCATTCAGTTTGTATACGGCGGTCTCAACACACCGGCCACAGACCTGAATGGATCCAACCAGTGATGCGGTTGGTGCAACGACGGCACAGAGGTTCTCTACATCAATGCCACAGTCCTTTGCGATCTTCTCCATAACTTCGCCATTGGGAAGGTGGTCAGACTCAAGGGCAATGACTGCATCGTCACTCTCGTCTTCGTACCCGATGACTTCATAGGTGTGTTTTGGCTTTAGGGCAAGTGCACGTGCCGGGCCTGATCCCATGGCAAAATAGTTGCCTGCCTTAACGGTCCATCCTGCCTTTTGTGCACCCAGACATGAGATTGCCGGGTAGTCGGTGGAGACCTCGATGAATGGCATGGGAACATGCTTTATCTGACCCATTCTGAAATTGACCTCTCCAAGACCCCCCATACAGATCTCAGTAAAAGCCCGTCCTGCTGCATACCCGCCAGGAACTGACACACCACAGTCAACTATCTTTGCGCCGTTGTCAAGTTCATGGTATGCGACATTGAAATCTTCTGAATAGTTCGCAAGATTATCGAATATCTCAAGTGCTAATTCATTAACGCTAATCATGTTCGAACCCCCGTGGAGTACCAATACATCTCTGATGCTGCGGTATTGAACTCTTCGTTTTAGCCCTTCGGGGGATTTTTATAGATAGAACAGGATTTTATCAGGATCGTAGCGAAGATTAATAAGGCGCGTCCTCCCTCGTCCATCTCTGAATTCAAGGTTAATGAGGCGGAGTGTGTCCAGTTTTCGTAACGCTTCGTAATAAATCGTATATCCGAGTTTGAGTTTCTTTTTTACAATGGTATAAACCTGACCGGAAGTCAGCTGTTCATCCTTTCTGGATAAATCAACAAGGAGACGCAGGAGATCCTTCTCTTCCCGACGCAGGGCCTGTATGGAATATTTAAGGTGCAGGAACCGGGAAATCTTATATGCCTCATGAATATGCTCCTCGCTGATCTCCCGCACTGCCTCCTTCTCTGCATTCAGACCCGCCCGCTTGATCATATCAATGCCAACCCGCATGTCCCCTGATCGCAGGGTATGATCCACGATAAGATCCAGGTTCTTGTCAGAGAGGACGCCGGGATACAACCCTTGCAGGACCCGCTCTTTTAAGATCTGAAATGTCTCTGTGACAGAGTATGGCGGGAAATAGACCTCGGTCGGTGAAAATACTGACGTAACCCTGATGTCAAGCTCGCGGGAGAGGTCCACATCCATGTCAGATATGATGACCATGACCCCTATTCTGGTGCCCGGATATGTTTCATGTGACCTGAGGAGCAGGTACAGGATATTGTTGAGTTCATTCTCGAAAAGGAGGTAATTCGCATCATCAAGGGCAACAAGAAGTACCCGGTCCTCGGTAAGCAGAATATCTGCGATGGATTCAAAGACCCGTTTATAGGAGTTACCTGCAGCGGAGGGGTTATGCCCTGCTATCTGCCGGTATATCTGGGAGAGGATCATAAACCGTGTGTTCTCCACCTGGCAGTTGATATGAACCGGTATCATTTTTGACTTTATCTCGCCGATATCTGCAAAGATCTTCTTTATTGAGGTGGTTTTTCCGGTTCCGGGCGTGCCTTTTATAGTGGCGTTGAGCGGCCGTGATCCTTTGATCCCCGGCCGGAGGAGAAAAGCCAGTTCACGCATCTGAGACTCACGGTAATTGAACTGATCGGGGATGTAATCTATCTCAAAAACGTCCGGATCCCGAAACAGGGTCTCATCCCACATCAGCATATTCTTCAGGGTCATCCGCTTTTCCTGTATCTGATTTGCTCAGATAACACTTGCACTTCATAGATGCAGGCGTAAAAACAAAAATATTTCGTTCCTTTCATGAGTTCCCGAACATTTTCTCCCTCATGCAGATCTGAACTTCAGTACATGGAAATAGCTGAAGAAAGAATAATATGGGCACGTATGCATATCAGAACATTTCTCACTGAATATCTGCCAATATTTGTAAAAGGCCTTCTCATGGGTATGTGCGATATCATCCCCGGGGTATCAGGAGGAACAGTCGCATTCATTACCGGTATATATGGCCGGCTGATAGCGGCAGTTGCCCATATCTCACCAGTCATCATCCGGGATCTTATCAGATGGGACCTTGCATCATTCAGGGCCAGACTTGAAGAGATGGACGTAGTTTTTCTCATCGTCCTTGCATCAGGTATCGGTTCTGCATTTCTCCTGATATCTCGGGTCATGCTCTGGCTGCTTCAGGAATATCCTGTCCAGACAAACGGATTTTTCTTTGGTCTGATCCTCGCATCATCAGTCCTGCTCTTTGTTCCCCTGCCTGGCCGGTATCCGGGGAGTTTTATCTTTCTCATCTTAGGGATTATCCTTGGCCTCGGGATTGTGATGCTTAATCCTGCTGCTCTTGGTCATTCATATCCTATCCTGTTTGTCACGGGATTTATCGCCCTGTGTGCCATGATCCTCCCTGGAATCTCCGGTGCTTATATAACGCTTCTGATGAACCAGTATGAATACATGCTCCATGCCGTAAAAACCCTGGCACTTCCTGATATCGGAGCATATCTTGCAGGAGGTATCATCGGTATTCTGACATTTACCAGGCTTTTAAAGTATCTGCTCAAATATTACCATGACCTCATCGTTGCCATTCTGACCGGTCTGATGCTTGGATCATCAAAGTTGCTCTTTGACCGGGCCTCTGAATCCACCCCGCCCGGGCTGGACCTACTGGTCAGTATCATCGTTGGAATACTGGTCGTTGCCCTGTTTCAGTATGTACAGACCGCGATGAAGAAGAAAAATCAGAAAAATTAAGGAATCAGGAGATAAGAAGGTGGATAAGATCGGTACCGGCAAGCAGACCATACATCCCTTTCGCCCCTTCCTTCTCTGAAAACCGGGTTGTATCGTCTTTGTCCTTTCCAAGGATTGCAAAAGGCACAGGTTCGGCGGTATGGGTTTTTATCCTGATTGGTGTCGGGTGATCCGGAAGAACCGCAATCCTGCCATTAAAATCCTTCATGATGGTGCCAATCATCTCATCCACCCGCTCGATAGCCTTTACCTTCTCCTCAACACTTCCCATATGTCCTGCCTCATCCGGAGCCTCGACATGGATGAAGAGAAAGTCAAGTCTTTTCAAAGCCTCAATGGCATATCTGGCCTTTGCCTGGTAATCGGTATCGATAAACCCGGTTGCTCCGGGGACCTTTATTATCTCCATACCTGCATAGGTCCCGATCCCGTTCAGAAGATCCACCGCCGAAATGATCCCTCCGGAAAGCCCTGTCAACACCTGAAATGATCTCATCTCCGGACGCTTCCCTCCTGACCATGGCCAGATGGAGGTAGCCGGTTTCTTTCCTCGTTTGATCCGATCCAGGTTTACCGGGTGGGTGGCAAAGACTTCTGTGCTGATTCTCATCGCTTCAAGCAGCCTCTCAGCATCAGGCCCTTTGGGAAGATAATCCCTGATTGGCTGGCCGGTGATATCATGGGGCGGTGTTGACTCACAGCCCTGACCTCCGGGTACGATGAGAAGATTACGGTAGCTGATACCCGGATGACAGACCATTCCTGACAGATGATTGTTCAGGGAGGCAAGAAGCTGTGCCCCTTCCTCACTGGTGATATGGCCTGCGTTAAAGTCATCGAGGATGGCATTATCAATGGTAACAAGGTTGCACCGGTATGCAACATCATCATCCCCAAGAGAAATTCCCATACTGGCAGCTTCCAAAGCCCCCCTGCCGGTATAACAGACGGCGGGATCGTACCCGAGCACAGACAGATTTGCGATATCACTCCCGGGTGCAAACCCGTCAGGTACGGTCTGTAAGAGCCCCATGGCGCCTTCACGGGCAATATAATCCATATTCGGGGTATGAGCCGCTTCAAGCGGAGTCAATCCTGAGAGCTCTGCAAGCGGCTCATCTGCCATCCCATCGCCGAGAACGATACAATATTTCTCTTTCATATTACTCCAGGGCTGCCCGGACGGCTATTCTGACACTCTCTCTGCTTGTGATATCAGGAACATATCCAAGATTCTTGAGTCTGCTGATATCAAGCTGCATCTTTGGCACATCACCGATCCATCCCCTGCTTCCGCCGGTATAGTGATACTGTGGTGAAAGTCCCATCTCGCCTGAGAGGATATCAGCTATCTCGGTGACTGATATCCAGTCCTCTGATCCGATATTGAAGGTATTGACCGGATCACGGGTATGACCGACCACATACATGATGGCTCTGATACATTCCCTGACCTCAAGGTATGACTTTGTCTGTTTTCCGTCTCCCAGGATCTCAAGTTCATGAGGGTTTTCTCTTAGTTTTCTGATAAAGTCGGTGATGACACCATGGCCTGATCGTGCACCAATGATATTTGCAAACCTGAATATCCATGATCGCATGGAAAAACTGTGACAGTATGCAGATATGAGTGCCTCACAGGCAAGTTTTGATGCCCCGTAGACTGAGACCGGTTCCATCGGAGTGTACGACTCCGGAGTCGGGATGACTGATGCCTCTCCATACACGGTGGATGTTGAGGTAAAGACGATCTCCGGGACACATGCCTTTCTCATCGCTTCAAGAACGCGGTGAGTTGCGATGATCGTATTATTCAGCTGTTTTTCAGGTGCGACCGAACTCTCCCGCACATCAGGATCTGCTGCGAGGTGATATACCCGGTCAGCACCAGAGAGGTATTCCTGCCATGAATCAGAGAGGAGATCTGCGCTTACCAGAGTGACTCGTTTCTCATCAAGATGGCTTTTTATTGAGTTCAGATCACCGGAAATCAGGGAGTCTATGACTATTACGTCGTCACCGGCACTGACCAGAAAGTCTACCAGGTGTGACCCGATAAACCCGGCACCGCCGGTCACTATACTGCGCATCCATACTCATATCCCTTTCCTTCTACCTAAATGTATAACAGCAATGTTTGTCGGGATCGATCATGGAACCACTGCGATGCGTTTTGCCGGAGGGGAGAAGGTGTATAAAATCCCAAGAGCTGACGCAGTTTCGTTTCAACTCTCTGACCTTTCGCACCTGACCGAAGGGGAGAAGATAGAAGGGTTTGCGGTTACCTATTCGATGGGTGATAATTTTTCAGACATCACTCCGGTTGCACAGCTGAAAAACCGTGGTCTTGTCAGTCGTGAGGGAGCAGGAGAGCATACCGGAGGCGGGACCAGGGTATTTGATGTGATCAGGGAGAGTGGCATTCCGGCGGTTGCAGTACCTGGTCTGCATCGTGGTTCACCTACGGATCCCAGGTTCAAAGTTTACTCCCATCAGGCAAGTCCTGAGAAGATAGGCCTCGCATATGAGGTTGTATGTCAACTCGGCCCTACCTGCATCGTTTCAGATATCAGTTCCAATACCGTCACTCTTCTGATTCAGGATTACCGGATCGTCGGCGGATTTGATGCCTGTCTGTTTGCTCCTGGCTGGGTACATGGCGCTTTGGATCTTGATGCCATCCGGGCAATAGATGCCGGGCAGATGACGGCGAACGATGCGTTTTTACATGCCGGTGTCCGGGACAGCCTGGATGATCCTGACCGTGAGGCTGCTCTTGCGATGTTTGCTGCCATGGAATGTGCATCCCTGCGGCTTTTAGCTCCTGATGCACCAGTCGCGTTATGCGGAAGCAGGGCCGGGTCGGTAGCAGATGAGATCGCCCGTCTGCTCTCCTGTGATCTGCTCGTACTGGATGAGTGGACGGCGGCAAAGGGACTCTCAAGGATTGCAGAAGCCGTATTCTCTAAAAATGTCACACAAATTCTCGGCATCCCGGTCAGACTGTAATTTTATATGATTAATCGTGTAAAATATTCTGGGAATATTCTTGAGAGAGTTGAGGATCCATGGGAGAGGTGGTCAGGGGTCGGTGACTGCAGCCGAACTGATCGCCGTTGCAGCCTTTAAGAGCGGAGTATTTTCACAAGCCTTTCCGGCATTCGGAGTCGAAAGGCGGGGTGCCCCGGTCCAGGCTTTTGTCAGGTTCTCGGATGAAAAGATCCGGCTCAGAAGCCAGGTATATGAACCGGACTATGTCATTGTGCAGGACAGTACCCTGATCAAGGATGTAAATGTCTTCTCCGGCATGAAGAAGGGGGGCATTATCCTCATTAATACCGGTGGAGATATTCATGGCACCATACCGGAAGGTGTCAGGTATATACCGATTGATGCAACCAAACTTGCACTTGAGGTTCTTGGTGTTCCAATTACAAACACCACGTTGATGGGAGCCTTTGCTGCAGCGTCCGGGGAGATCAGTCTGGAAGCACTGGAAGAGGCAGTCCGTGAGCGGTTCTCCGGCACTCTGGCAGACAAGAATGTGGCAGCCAGCCGGAAGGCATATGAGCTGATCAAGGGAGGTGCATAAATATGGCACTTCGTATCGGATGTGCAGCAGCTCCTGGTCAGGCACGGGAGAACAAGACCGGATCATGGCGTGTCTTCCGCCCGGTTTTTGATCATGACAAATGTACCTCATGCGGAATGTGCCAGCTGGTCTGTCCGGAAGGATGTATCCTGACTGGTGATAAACAATTCAATCCTGACTATGATTTCTGTAAAGGGTGTGGGCTGTGTGCCCAGGAATGCCCGGCAAAAGCCATCACCATGGAAACGGAGGAGAAATAAATGAAAGCAATTCTCGAAGGCTCCCATGCAGTAGCAGAAGCAGTCAGGCTGGTAAAACCTGAAGTCATATCTGCATACCCGATCACTCCTCAGACCCATATCGTGGAGCGGCTTGCAGAGATGGTAGCTGATGGTGTCCTGGAAAGCGAATATATCTGCGTCGACAGCGAATTTTCCGCACTTTCAGCATGTCTCGGAGCATCAGCAGCAGGATCACGGGTGTACTCGGCGACCTCATCACAAGGTCTCTTGTTCATGGCAGAAGTTGTCTTCAATGTTGCCGGTATGAGACAGCCAATTGTCATGTCGATTGCAAACCGTGCCGTCAGTGCCCCGCTCTCCATCTGGAATGATCAGCAGGACTCTCTCTGTCTTCGTGACTCAGGCTGGATTCAGCTCTATGCAGAGGATGTACAGGAGACTTTTGACCTGCATCTTCTTGCGTACAAGGTCGCAGAAGATCATCGTATCCTTCTGCCGGTCTTTGTCTGCTTTGACGGGTTTATCATATCTCACACCTATGAGCCGGTTGATATTCCGGAAGAGAAGGATGTTCTTGCATATCTTCCACCCTATGTTCCGTTCAATAAACTGGATGCTGATGATCCACTGAGCATGGGGATGTACGCAACTCCTGAATATTACATGGAGTTCAGATACGAGATAGACCAGGCGATGGGCCGTGCTCTTAACGTTATAAAGCAGGCAGGAAAAGAGTTCAAGGAAAAATTCGGCCGTGACTACAGTGAACTTGTCGAAGCATACCGGCTGGATGATGCAGAGGTTGCCATCGTTGCCATGGGATCAGTATGTGGAACTATTAAGGATGCCATCGATGCAATGCGGGCAGAGGGAAGAAAGGTAGGTCTTCTCAAGATCCGTGCCTTCCGCCCATTCCCAGCAGAGGATATCAAAAAGGCCCTTGCCGGTATCAGGAAAGTCGGTGTGTTTGAGAAGAATGTCTCAATCGGGTCACGGATGAAGGGAGCCGTCGGATATGAGATCAAGGACGCCCTCTCTGATTCTTCAGTGCAGGTTATAAGTTATGTCGCAGGACTTGGCGGACGGGATATCAGAATTGAGGATATTAAAAAGATGACCGATGCAATTGAGGCTGGAAATGGTGATTGTTTCTTCGGCCTTCGTGAGGAGCTGATCTGAGATGGCTGACAGAACCCTAGAACTGGTAGACTCAGGGCACCGTGCCTGTGGTGGCTGTGGTCCTGCATTTGCAGCCAGGTTAATTCTCAAAGGAGCAGGTGAGCGATCCATTGTTTGTGCTTCAACCGGATGTATGGAAGTCTTTTCAACTCCCTATCCCCAGACGGCATGGAAAGTCCCCTGGATTCATTCTCTCTTCCAGAATACTGCAGCGGTTGCATCCGGTGTTGAGGCTGCCTTAAAGCGTCAGGGCCGGGATGAGCATGTCCTGTGTATCTGTGGAGATGGAGCAACCTTTGATATTGGGATCCTCTGTATCAGCGGAGCCTTTGAACGAGGCCATAATATCACTTACATCTGCTATGATAACGAGGCATACATGAATACGGGAATCCAGCGGTCTGGTGCAACCCCCTTTGATGCCAGTACCACCACCTCTCCGGCCGGAAAGAAGAGCTTTGGAAATTCCAGGCCAAAGAAGGATATGCCTCAGATTCTTGCCGCACATGGGGCCCCGTATGTTGCAACCTGTTCGATTGCATACCCGAATGATGTCATCAAGAAGGTGGAACGGGCAGTAAACACTGACGGGCCGTGCTATATTCAGATCCACACCCCCTGCTGCACCGGCTGGGGATTTGACGGATCAAAGACCATTGACCTTGGCAAGCTGGCAATCGAGACCGGTCTCTGGGTCAATTATGAGATCGTCAATGGGAAGATTGAGAAGGCCAAGAAGGTCAAACGAAAACCGGTCGAAGAGTATCTTCGTGTTCAGAAACGGTTTGCTCATCTCTTCAAACCCTCCGTCAATACTGAAGAGATAGCAAAAATTCAGGCAATAGCCGATGCAAATGCAGAAAAATTCGGTATTGACCTCAAGATCTAATTCTTTTTTCATCTTCCATATCTGATACCTAAACCTTATATAGGCTACAGGTAGATGCGTACCAATCTGAACGGTGATCGCGATAATCCCCGTACTCTTTGTTGATGACAATCGGGAGCTCTCCAATATCTTCCAGTTCTATCTGGAGGAGACCGGATTATTCACCGTACATGTATGTCTGGATGGTCAGGATGCACTTGACTACCTGGATACCCATGACATTCAGGTGGTTATCTCTGATTTTGATATGCCTGACATGGATGGGATCACCCTTCTGCGGCATATCAGGGAGAGATTCCCAAATCTTCCGTTCATTATGCTCACCGGCAACGACAGCAAGGAAACAGCAATAGAGGCGTTGAATTCCGGTGCAGATTTTTACCAGAATAAGGCTGAAGACCTTGAAATCCAGGTGCTGGACCTTTCCCACAAGATTACCATCCTCGTAGAGAAAGCACGGGCAGAGGCCGCTATCCAGAGAAAAGACCTGATCCTGGAGGTGATCGGAAGAACTGCCGGACGTCTCCTCAAGGGAGAGAATTTCTATGCAGAGATGAAGACCACTCTTGGAGAATTAGGTCAGGTAACCGGGGCGGCAGGGGCATTCATCGGAGATCCCTGCAGTCATCGGGATGAAAGCGGGGCTGAAGGGCCGGATCTTATCACCTGGTGGGATGATGAGGGAGAGAAGACGAAAGCTATGCTTTGCGTTCTCTTTGCAGAACTTCTCAGTGCTATGGGGATGGATCACACCGATTGTCCATATATGCTTAT
>NZ_JAIWNS010000139.1 GCF_020216685.1 Methanospirillum hungatei
ACAGGTACAGGAGCATAATGTCAGCGTTTTTCCAGGTGATCCAAAGCGGGTATCCGGTCAGACACGAAGATCACTAAAGCATATAATTAATTGCTTATATTCTTATATCAGGTTTTTGTTCTTGTAATCCAAACAAAAAAAGAGAAATCAGTTATATTCTTTACCTATACCTATTTTATGAATAATTCATCTTCTTATTGTAACATTTCCACTGATTCATTCCTCAATCTTGGATGGAATGAAAATTGGGAACAATTATTCGCTCCTTTTCAGGGCCCTTATAGTCCTGGCAGGGTAATCACCGCTCATAAAACACGCTATGATGTAGTGACACCGACAGAGATCCTCTCCCTACCTATCTCCGGAGCGATGAAAGCAAAAAAACATATTCCGGTCGTGGGAGATTTCGTTGCCGTTTTGCAGGATGAAAAGACTGCAACCCAGATGATAGTATCCATTCTTGAACGAAAGAACTGCCTGTCACGAGGCGGTGCGGGAGAATCAGCCGGTGAACAGGTCCTTGCAGCAAATATCGATACTGTCTTTATCGTCACCGAACCGGGTCATGATTTCAGTATTCCACGACTGGAGCGGTACCTGCTTATTATCAGGAGTTCCGGAGCAACGCCCGTTATTATCTTCAATAAATCAGACACCTGTGATGATATGTCTGAATTTTTATCCCAGGTTAAAAGTGAACTTGGTGAAATAGCAGTAATCCCCATCAGTGCCCTGAATAATACCGGTCTGGAACAACTGAACTCATTTCTGGCACCAGGAAAAACGGTCATATTTCTTGGCTCTTCCGGAGTTGGAAAATCAACGCTTATCAATACCCTCACCGGAACAACTGTTCAGAAAACGGGGGAGATCAGAGAGGACGATGGTAAGGGAAGACATACCACGACGGTCAGGCACCTGGTTTCTCTCCCTTCAGGAAGCTGTCTGATTGATACGCCCGGAATGCGGGAGATCCGAATCTGGACTGCTGAAGAATCGGTTCAGGATGCATTTGAAGATATTGCAAAGTTTTCACAGGGATGCCGGTTTTCAGACTGTACCCATGAACAGGAACCAGGATGTGCAGTCAGACAAGCCGTTGAAGAGGGAGAGATATCCGCAGGTCGTCTGGAACGATACAAAAAATTACTGAAAGAAGCGGCATTTGAGAGAGGAAAGGCAGAGATCGGACTAAAACGGTTTGAAAAGATCAGATACAAGGGAATCAGTCAACTCGCAAATGAATATCGGGAAAAGAAAAAATGGGATGCATACCGGTAATACCTGATATCACCGAACTCTCCGGGCCTGAATGGAACTGGTCAATTGAAAAACCAGTTTCATGCAATCCTCCTTTCCTGTATGTTCCTGTACATGCCTCGCTGGATAGTCCAGCGGATTGGCGAAAACATTATCATTTTATCGGATGAGAATGTTATTCAATGGAGGTTATTGAGATGAAAACGATTTTACTTGCTGGACTTGCAATACTCATTCTTCTGTGCAGCTCATCCATGGTTACTGCTGAAGAAAAACCTGGTATAGATGTTCTCAATAAAAATGTGTGGAATGGATCCTGGGCATCTGAAGAATACACCCTTCTTATTCTTCAGAATGGTTCATTCATCGCTGGCAGTTATACGCCGAATAATATTACAGCCCGTGATCCTGGTCAGCTTAAGGGAACCTTATCAGAAGACGGAAGTACCTTTTCAGGAATCTGGTCTGAAGGGGGTACTGTTTCTTTGATTCTTGCTGATGATGGAGAGTCATTTTCCGGCACAGGAACCGTGAACCAGGAGGGACTTTTGGAAGAGCCCTTCACCTACACGATACATGGGACCAGAGAAGGAGCGATACCAGATGCAAATAACACCTGGACAGGAACCTGGAAAACCGGGAGTAAAACATATAATCTTACGCAGAATGGAACCGCACTCTCTGGCTCATATACACCGTTTGATCTTGATTCTGACGAGCCAGGACTGATTGATGGAGCCATATCTGAGGATGGAAAAATTATGAAGGGTACCTGGATTGAAACGGGTACATTTTCATTTATTATAAGTGATGATGGTCTGACATTTAATGGAACATATACTACAGAACTCACCGAATCGGCCGTCACAGATAGCTGGAATGGAGTAAAAATTTAAATTCCCTAAACCATCTTACCATCTTTTCTGTATTTCCCTTTGGGAACATTGATCTCAAACCGGCATCCGGTACCGTACTGTCCATTTTCGGTTATAGTAATATCAGACATTGCAAGGATCTCTCGTGTCAGGAACAACCCATATCCGGTATTCTTTCCAAAACCTCTGTCGAAGATATACTTTTTCTGATCATCCAAAATCCCGGTTCCATCATCCTCTACCGTGATAAGAAAACCGGTACTGGTCTCGGTTCCACGAACCTCAATATATGTCAGATCTCCTCCATGACGGATTGCATTTTCAATAAGATTATAGCAGACCTTCTCAAAAAGGGGATCACACAAAATTGAAACCCCGGATACATTCACACGAACCTGGACGTCTCCGGTATCAATCTGGTGAGCAACCCGACTGAACACCTCTCCGATATCCTGCCATTCAGGTAATTTCAGTCCGAGTTCCTGGTATGTCTTTGAAAAGGCAACAAATTGTTCAATTTCCGTCAATGAGCGCCTGATACGGTCAATATAATCCCTCTGTTCCTGGTGTAATTCATTATCATCCAAAAAGGATAGGAATGCTTTTGAGATCATAATCTTATTCAGGATATCATGCCGGGTAATTCCGGATAAGAGATTTAACTTTTTATTTGCAACCAAGAGTGCCTCTTCTGCCTGCTTATGAGAGGTGATATCTCTTACCGATTCTATTGCACCGACAACATTTCCATTCTTATCATACAGACGGGCAGCGATAACAGAGATATATGCCATCTTTCCTTTAAGTTCAACCCAGAGACTTGTTGACAACAGATCTTCAGATCTGTTGATTTCAGGATATAAACCATCATAGGATAACTCCGGATGTAATGCAAAGTCTATGAGCAGGGGCCTCTTCTCTGAATATATCGCATATGAGTATTGGAAATCCCCTTTACCAATCATCGAATCCGAATCATAGCCGGTAAACTTCTCCATTGCACGGTTCCAGAAGAGAATGACCCCATTCTTATCGATAACAAAGGTAGGATCAGGGAGGAGTTCAAGGATCATCTCCACCCGTGAATAGGCATCACGAAGAGCTTCCTTTTCTGCAAAAGAGATGATTGCCTGACGTTCTATGGTGAGATCACGAATGTGGACCAGACTTATGATATCACCATCAGCGGTGACCTTGGTTATCCGGATATTCAGATATTGCTCAGCATTATCTTTGGTTCGTGATATTGTTTGACTTTCATATCCATCCGAACCGGCCTTCATTGAAGATTCAATCATTTCGGCAATAGTCTTACCAATATCATCAAATAACCCAGTAATTTCTCTTCCTGATATCGTGTTACTGGGTAGTGAGAACATCTCTTCAGCCGCACGATTCATCTCAAGAAGTGTATATCCTTTACAGAGGATGATCGCATCTGCAGAGGCCTGAAAGAGACTTAGGTATCGCTCTTCACTGGCTTTCAAAGATGAAAACATGGTCTGTAACTGATCAGACATGTTTTTAAAGGAACGGGAAAGTTCACCAAGTTCGTCTTTTCTTTTACTATCAGTCCAGGAGGAGAAATCGCCATGAGCAAGGGCTTTTGCGGACTTGTTCATTGCAAGAATCGGTCGGGTAATGTACCGTGCCAGGAGAATGCAGAGGATAATTGTTCCAAGAAGGGAACCTAATAAAATCAGCAGGGTAGTCTTATTGTGAGCCTGAATACTGCCCATGAAATCAGATTCAGGGATGACAACCACAATAAGCCAGTCAAGCCCATATGAGTCCTGGTATGGAGTAAACTCAACGAGTAACGGCTCCGATTCAAAATCACAAATAAATTGTTTTCTGGTCGAAATGTTGGTACTATTTCCCATATGATGACTGATAAAATGCGTCACTTTCTGAATGACCGGATCAGAACATTCAGCAGCAGAGAGACGAACGAGCTCACCATTCATCCGATGATAGGGCTCTTTGATCGTTGAAGATGCAATTATCTGACCGGTTTTATCTATTATGAACGCCTGCCCGTTTTCAGAGATCTTAATCTGCTGCAGGAAATCGCCAATCCCACTCAAAGTCAGGGATGTGTCCATGACTCCCATGAGCGTTCCCTTTTCGGAATATACAGGAGTAACAGCATCAATACTGACCACTCCTTCAAGCCACATATAAATCGGTGTCCATGCCGGACCCTCTGCCCTGACTGCAGTCTGATACCAGGGTCTGATCCGGGGATCATAATCAGGTATTGTCAGTGTCTTTTCTCCAAGACTTCCATCAGGTAACAGTCGGTACTCAATAAAAGAATGATTTGTCATTGAGTTTGAAACACCGTAAAACCGCTCGGTTCCGTTTACCAATCCAGGGGCACCGACCTTTGATATGATGGTATAATTCCCATCCTGCTCATTAGCATAGCACACTGCTTCAATCGTATCAAAGCGGAATGATAACTCTCTGAAATACGAGATCAGGTCGGAATTTTCATGGACGTTCATATGTCCGAGCCTGATACTGTCAAGACAAAGCTGGTTTACCAGATGAGGGGTTTTGAGATATTCATTCAATTGATCGGTAATCCGATCAGAGACCTCACTCTGAACCTGTCCGGCGAGTTCGTTAACAGCAAACTGACTGGCCTGAAATGAAAAAAATCCGGTGATACAGATAGCAAAGATAACTAGGAGAGCGAAACTAATGGTGAGGACGGTTTGAAGTTTAAATCTTCCGATAAAATGAGTGCTCTTTTCAAACGCCGTTTCCTCTGACTCATTTACTGAAGAATCAGAAGAACCCTCTCTATGTATCCGGTCAGTATTCATGGATCAGATAGGAGAATATCTATCATTCAAAGTGTAATACCATAAATATATCCATCTTATCCGAATTATAAAAAAAATTGAATTGATCTTAGAGATAGACCAAATATCTCACAGAAGAAAAATTAAAATAAAATCTGACAAGATTTTCATACATATCATCTCCCTCGAAATTTTTATGCATTGACCATGTCGGTTCAAATCGGTAAAAACCTTTAATGGTATTCCAACCGAATCCAGAATCAGGTGAAGTACAGCTATGACTACAAAACTCATGGAATATTTTAACAAGTCCCCGCGGATCGGAGTACTCAGCACGGCAGATAAATCAGGCCATGTGGATTCTGGCATTTTTGGATCGCCCCGGATGACTGATGAAAAGACGGTGATCATGGGACTTTCCAATAACCGGACACTTGCGAATCTGCAGCAAAATCCCCATGCAGTCTACCTTATCATTGAACCGGGAACAGCACTTACTGACTGGAAAGGGATTCGGGTTTACCTGGTTGCATTACAGATTGCAACCTCCGGAAAGGATTTGGATGCGTTTAAAAGTCAAATCGCTGAGGTGATAGGGAAAGAAGCTGCAGATATGATAGTAGCATTGGTAACCTTTGAGGTCACCGGAGTCCGGCCGATTGTAGACATGGGTCAGGGATGGGAACAATCAATATAGGACACTCTTTGTAGTACAAATTGTAAAGAGAACCTATTAGACACCCATGATATCTTTTTCATAGAAACAGAGTACGATAATACAGGTTGATAATCGGGTGATCAGGTACGAGACTTTTCAACGAATTATTCTTCAGAAGTACCAGAAATCATCAATACCTAAAAAAAATATCCCTCATGGCATCACCACTTATTGCCCTCATTCTCTCGTTTTTTATTCCAGGTCTTGGTCATTTCTAATCCGGCCAGCTACTCAAAGATATTATAACCGGATTACATCAGAAATGTCAAAAAAGATCAAATCATGAAGATTAATAACTCATCGGAAAAAAGGAGACGGTTTTTTGATCTCCTTTCAGGTATTTCGAAATACCAGGGACCCATCCTTTTCATCTACAATGATCTCCTTCTCTTTCGTAACCTCTCCGGCAAGGATCATCTTCGAGAGTTCATTGAGCAGGTTTCTCTGGATAACCCGTTTGATGGGACGTGCTCCGAACAGGGGATCAAACCCGAGGTTCGCAATATGACCGATTGCTTTCTCTGTGACGGTAAACCTGACATCATTCTTCTCCAGCATCTTCCTGACGATATCAAGTTGCAGTCTGACTACTGTTCGAATCTCATCCATAGTGAGTGGCCTGAACATGATGACTTCATCAATCCGATTCAAAAACTCTGGACGAATTGTCTTTTTGAGAAGATCAAACACCATCTCTTTTGTCTGATCATAGATCTCCTCCCGGTTTTTGTCAGTGACATGTTCCAGATTTTCCTGGATGATATGTGACCCGATGTTTGAGGTCATGATGATGATGGTGTTCTTAAAATCAACCGTCCGCCCCTTGTTGTCAGTCAGCCGGCCGTCGTCCAGAACCTGAAGCAGGATATTAAAGACATCAGGATGAGCCTTTTCGATCTCGTCAAGTAATACCACAGAGTAGGGCTTTCTCCGAACCGCTTCAGTCAGCTGACCTGATTCTTCATATCCGACATATCCGGGCGGAGCACCAACCAGCCTGGAGACCGTATGCCGTTCCTGGTACTCGGACATATCAATCCTGACCATGCTGTTCTCATTGTTGAAGAGAAATTCAGCAAGAGCCTTGGCAAGTTCAGTCTTTCCGACACCGGTTGTTCCAAGGAAGATGAATGATCCGATTGGCCGCTTTGAATCTGACAGACCTGCACGGCTCCGGCGTATGGCATCCGATACCGCCCGGATAGCTTCATCCTGACCAACGACACGCTTATGAAGTTCTGCCTCAAGGGTGAGGAGTTTTTGCTTCTCACTCTGCAGCATCCTGCTGACAGGAATACCGGTCCACCTGGACACTACTTCCGCCACCTCTTCTGCATCCACCTCTTCATTGACCATGGCAGAATCTTTCTGCAGCTCGGTCAGTTGTTGCTTCAAACCTTCGATGATCTTTTCTTTCTCAGGGATCCGTCCATATCTGATCTCGGCAACCTTTCCGAGGTCTCCGGCCCGGTTGGCACTTTCGGCCTCAAATTTGAGATCCTCTATCTGATTCTTCAGCAACTGGATCTGCTCGACAATATCCTTTTCAGACTGCCATTTTGCCTTCAGCCGGTTCCGCTCCTCGGTAAGATTTCCAATCTCCTCATTGAGAGCATCAAGCTTCACCTGATCTTTTTCACGCTTAATGGCTTCCCTTTCTATCTCCAGTTGCCGGATCTTCCGTTCAATTATCTCAAGTTCTTCAGGAACGGAGTTTATCTCAAGCCGTAGTTTTGACGCTGCTTCATCGATCAGGTCAATTGCCTTGTCAGGGAGGAACCGGTCGGAGATATACCGCTGTGAGAGTTCAACGGCTGCAATTATGGCTTCATCCTTGATCCTGACATGGTGATGTGTCTCATATTTCTCTTTAATACCACGGAGGATGGAGATCGCATCCAGGGTATCAGGCTCATTTACCATAACCGGCTGGAACCGTCGTTCCAAGGCTTTATCTTTCTCGAAGTACTTCTGGTATTCCTTTAACGTGGTTGCACCGATAACATGGAGCTCCCCCCTGGAAAGGGCTGGTTTTAGGATATTGGCGGCATCCATCGCCCCTTCACTTGCCCCAGCTCCGACAAGGGTGTGAATCTCATCAATGAAGAGGATGATCTCGCCATCTGATGAGACAACCTCTTTTACAACACTCTTGAGCCGTTCCTCAAATTCTCCCTTGTATTTCGCTCCGGCAATCAGGGCACCCATGTCAAGGGAAAAGATCTGCTTCGTCTTCAGGTTATCAGGAACATCACCGTCGATAATCCGGTGTGCAAGACCTTCTGCAATCGCAGTCTTTCCAACGCCAGGCTCACCGATCAGTATCGGATTATTTTTTGTTCTCCGTGAGAGGATCTGTAAGACCCTTCTGATCTCATCATCCCGGCCAATAACCGGATCGAGTTTTCCTGAGTATGCAAGTTCATTCAGATTCCGTGCAAACTGATTTAAGGCATTATAGGTCTCTTCTGCAGTCTGGCTGCTAACCGTAGAGCCTTTCCTTAAAATTCGGATCGCCTCTTTCAGATCCTTTTCAGTCACGCCAAAGTCTTTGAGCAGTCGCGAGGTCGGCTCATTCACCGAGAGAATGCCGAGAAGGAGGTGTTCAATCGAGACGAAATCATCCTTGAACTCCTGGGCATATCCACTCGCTTTCTGAAGGGCTTTTGATGAATCGTGTGAAAGATAATGTTCCCCTCCAGTAATTTTCGGCAATGCCTCAATATTTCGATCCAGAACCTGGTTGAGCCGTTCAAGATTGACATTGAGTTTTTTGAGGAGATAGGGGATGACATTCTCATCTACGATAAGCATCCCTTTGAGAATATGAGCAGGTTCTATCGCCTGGTTCTGTTTTCCAGCAGCGATATCCATCGCTTTCTGAATTGCTTCCTGTGATTTGAGTGTAAAGTTGTTGAAGTTCATAATCATGATCTCTTTGTTATTGATTTGTAATTCTATATATATTTATCGTTAGGGTCTAACGTGTTCCAATAGAGATTGACATCTCACAAAAAATTAGAATATCAGACTCCTTTTAACGAATAAAATTCTTCAATAAGAGATTGATGAGTCATTCTTTGATCTGATGATATAAGGCCAGAGTGGTTTTATCCCCTTCAGTCTCCTTCATACTCTGCGATCTTCATTAGCCGGGTAAATTGATAAATCGCTGGCATCCTCCCTTTTCCTTCCCCGATAATTTCAATAATCCCGGCATTACGAAGTTTTTGTAAAATTTTTTTGGCTGATTCAGGAGGAATTGCAGATTTTGCTGCAAAATCAGTCGACGAGAATATTGGCCGGTCAAAGAGCGTGTCAATCACATCCACTGAATTGTGTGACCTGATCACGTGTGGAATGGTTCTTTTCATTTCATCATACAGGGCAACAACCTGTAAAGCCGGGATAATATTCTGTAAGGCCTGCTCACTGATAGCGTTCAGGAAATAGGAGATCCACCCGTCTAGATCTCCGGATTTTGAAATCTGCAATAGCCGGGTGTAATATTCTTCACTTGTTCTGTCAAAATAAGCACTGATATATGGTGATATTTAAAACACTTTTGTTTCAGGTTAAATTTCGATTCGTTGTATTACTTTTATCAGTCATAAAATACTCAAATAACAATTTGTGGATCTCGATTACGCATTCTGATACCGACAAAAAATGGCATTTTTACCAATTTCAGACATCGTTCCTGATACTCTTCTCTTTAGACCGCTCATATGATACCTCCTCCTCTTGTACCGGAGAGGAAAGGCATTTACTGAAGATATGAGCAGAAATTAATAAAGAGGAAACCAATGAATACCGTGAATCATGGCCAGATCACTGGTGCCTATGCATACCCACACTATTAATAATATCAATTTCCATACGGATACAGTAAGGGGCATCTCATGGGGAAAAACCCTAAGAAAATTCTCATTATCGATGACGAAGCGGTATTCAGAGAGGCTATGACACGAGCGCTGAGCTCTTGCGGGTATCGGTGTGTTTCAGAGGCAGATCCAGCGAAAGGGATAATGAGACTGAAACGAGAACCATATGATCTGGTTCTCCTCGATATCATGATGGATCCTGTTGATGGATGGGATACCTTAGGTCATCTCCGAACTTTTACAAATGGCAGAGAAACACCCGTGATTATGGCATCGGCGAAAAAACTCAATATCGACGAGATAATCAGGTATGGTGAATATCTTGCAGGTTTTGTCGAAAAACCATTTGTAGATACAGAATTCTGTGATGCAATAGATGAATTCTTTGGCTGGTATGATCCCCTGATAGCAAACGCGAATGCTGCACGATTACAGGGGGTTCCTCCCGAGATATGTACTTCCTGGATTCGTGCCGGCAGGCAGATAAAAGCAATCACCCAGATGTTGGAATATGTGAATCCATCCTGCATCCCTGACGAATCAATGTCAGAGGAAGAATGTATGGAGCATCGGATGGCCCAGGTCAGGGAGATATTAGAGAGAAAGAGGAAAGAGCGAGATAATATAAAAATCCTATATCCGGTTTTTTCTATTTAGGTATAGTTTTTCCAAAGGAGTATGAAAAAATTTTTTGAAAAAATTCAGGTAATACCTTTTCCCAGGTAGATCCCAGATCCAACAAACCAGTCCTCCCCTGCCGGAAGAACATAGCAGAGTTTCAGTTCATTGTTACCCGAATCCGGATTATAATATACAATATAAACAAATCCTCCTCCACGCTCTGCAGCACGTTTCTCGAGATATATTACCGGAACCCCATAGACATCAGTAAAGTTCATCCGGTTCGTTCCAATTAGTTCAGGCTGATGGGGAAGAGCAAGGGTAGTTCCATCATATCCATAGGCAAAGATATAGGATCCTCCATCAGCAAATGACTGGTTCAGATCATTAAAGTCCATAATCGCTTGTTCCTTCCCGACCTTCTCTGCATGACTGACGGCTTGTTTTACCCGGCCTATAAGGGCATGTATCTCATCAGATCCGAACTCTGCTGTAATCCAGGGGATATATAATCCAGAGCCGATGAACCAGTCTGAATCAACCGGTTCGATGTAATAGATCTTGAGCAGGTTCTGAAAATCCTTATCCGGGTTGGGATAAACCCCATACATAAATCCCCCTCCCTTCACAGCGGTATCAATCAGGGCAGGCATGATTGCAAAGCCATTCACATCAAACAGATCAGGCCTTTCTTTTCCCAACAGTCCCAACTGGTAAGGAAGGGCAAGGGTAGTACTATTCATGGTATAAGCAAAGATATACCTATCTCCTGAAACATACGGACCGGAAAGATTGTTAAAAGAATCACATGCAGACTCCTGGCCTGCTGTCCGGGCAAATATGGCTGCATCCTGCACAAACTGAGTGAGATCAGTGAGGCTTGCATTCAGATTATCTGGCCCTAATTCCCGATCACCGGCTCCCTTCTGTCTCTCTGCCTCTTCCAGGTTTCTGACGACTGCTACCCGCCATTCCTGATTATCAAGGGAAAGGGTATTCCAGATTGCCTGACGGGGAACCTGCCTTTTCCAGTTTTTATCCCAGAACGTATAGATGACGGTTCCATCCTCATGCTCGAGTACAGCATGCGATACATTTCGCATCTCCGGGGTATCATAGATTGGATCGGTCAGGACATTTCTCCCGATCTCAACCTCATCTGTTTCATAGACCGTCATACCATCTGTCTGAAGGATAAATACTTCATATCCGGTCTGTTCAGTAAAGGGACCGATAACCGGTCTGAAGAACTCTTCAGGGCGGATGGTAATATCTGTATAACCAAGATATTCATCGTCTTCGGAAAATATGGGGTAGCTGATTGAAATTCCATAAAACCCTTCTTCAAGATAGAAAATGTTACTGATAACCGGTTCCTGCTTTTCATTTGCAAATCTGGTTTCTGGCTGATAACTCAGATCAGTACCGATGAGACCAGAATACCGGGTCGGAGCGGCTGCAGTAATTATATTATCCGGAGAAATAATGAGGGAGGAATGCCCATAGGGAACGGTTTCTAACTTTCTTTCTAATACAGAGGTTGCATCATCCCCGGATATGCTAATGGTCCGGAGAGATTCGGCACTAATTCTGTTTTGTTCTTTGATAACTGCCAGTTCATCTGATATCTCGCCAGTAATTCTATCCAGTGCTGAAACCATCTCTAATGGGACAGTCAGGTTCTGGTTTAAAGAAGAATCAGTTGTGAGATCATCTGCATAGGCAGGAATCAGAAATATCGAAATGAGAAAGATGAGTACGAACCATCGTTTCATACTCATCCATCTTCTGATCAGGAGATAAAAACTTCTATGCAAATCATCATATCATGTATATAGAGGGTAGTATGATGCCAGACCACCGGGAAGGGTTCGTAGAATTTCAGGGGCGAAACATCTGGTTTCGAATGGATGGTGATCTTAATTCCGGGATTCCACTTCTCATTCTCCATGGAGGACCAGGAGTTCCCCATGATTATCTCACCCCCCTGGTTGCTCTCTCTGATGATCGACCAGTCATTCTCTATGATCAACTGGGATGTGGAAATTCCGATAAGTCGGAAGATATCTCATTGTATACCCTTGATTATTTCACGCAGGAACTGGAAGCAGTTCGCTGGGGACTTGATTTGAAAGAGGTTCATATTCTGGGTCAGTCCTGGGGTACCATGCTGGCGGTTCAATATATCCTGACCAAAAATCCGCAGGGAGTTCATTCACTTATTCTCTCATCCCCCTGTCTTTCAGCGTCCCGGTGGCATGATGATCAACGTCGGTACATCAATGAACTTCCAGCAGATATCCGGGAGATAATACTGAAAAGCGAAATAGAGGGAACCTGTGACTCCCCGGAGTACCAGGAGGCGATGATGGTCTTTTATCGAAACCATGTCTGTCGTATGGACCCATGGCCAGAATGTCTTGAAAAATCCATGGAAAAGATGGCTTTTCAGGTGTATGAACATATGTGGGGTCCGAGTGAATATACCATCACCGGAACCCTGAAAAATTATGAACATGCTCATAACTTACAGAACATCACCATACCAACCCTCTTTACCTGTGGTCGTTATGACGAAGCATCCCCTGAATCAACCCGGTACTATCAGAGTATGCTCCCAGGATCCAGAATTGTAATCTTTGAGGATGCATCTCATTCCCACCATCTTGAGCAGGAGACTGCATATCTCAATACAGTCAGGGAGTTTTTGGCATCTGTAGAATGATGCGTATATCGCTCACATCTCATGAAGCGGCTTATATCCATTTATGGATAATCATTATGAACCGGAAGACTGGAATGGAAGAGATTGATAGCACATAATTATGAGATCGGTCTATCGGGCATAATATATAAAAGGGTATATTGAGCTTGTCAATGATACTCAGTTCAAGTGCTCATTATGAATGAGAAAAAATATATCATTCTACTAATTAGTAATTAGTATGGTATCTAAGGAGCTTCTGAGACATCTGGTTTACCAGCAGAAGACACGGATTGATCAGAAAGATGATTCAGTTCGCCGTAATATTCTTGATCAGGTCCTCAATTCATTTGAGGATAACCGGGTTATCATTCTTACCGGTATCAGGAGATGCGGGAAATCCACGCTCCTGAAACAGATCATGCAGATAAAAACCAATTACTGTTATGTGAATTTTGAAGATGAAAGGCTCCTTACATTTCCCGCAGAAGAGTTTGAAATTCTAAATGAAGTTCTGATAGAAGTATATGGACCATCTGATATCTATTTTTTTGATGAAATCCAAAATATTGCTGGTTTTGAGACATTCGTGCGGCGACTTCAGGACGAGGGAAAAAAGATAGTGATCACGGGTTCAAACGCATCCCTCCTTAGTAGGGAATTCGGAACCAGGCTCACTGGGAGATACAAACTCTTCGAAATATTTCCATTCTCTTTTGCTGAATACCTTTGCTTTCAAAAGATTCCTGTGAGAAAGGACTCCCTGTACATACCAAATGAACGGGTAACCCTGATTACAACATTCGCAAAATATGTTGAGAATGGTGGAATGCCGGAATATCTCATGTATCACGACCCTGAATATATCAAAACACTCTATGATAATATCCTGTATCGGGACATTATTGCC
>NZ_JAIWNS010000140.1 GCF_020216685.1 Methanospirillum hungatei
CTACTGCTGCCTTACTTAACATATTTGCATCGGCAACAAGAGCGTTGACAGCGTCGATACACGAATTCAGATTATTTTTGATGGTGTTGAAATCGCCATTGTACTGATCCGTGATCTTTTCAGGGATATCCCCTTTGGAAATACGATCAACATATTCAGCAGCAACATTGAGCGGCCCGATGACTGCATCAAGCGTATCATTCACGCCCTCAACGATCTTCCGGAAATCGCCTTGGTGTTTCGTTGCATCTGCACGGGTCTCTAAACGACCTTCTACTGCTGCCCTGGTGAGCGTCAGAACATCCTGGATCGCTGCTTTTTGAGAGGAAAGATCAGTAATAAACTCTACCGCACCGGTGCAAACCCCTTCTTCATTTATCACAGGGGTTGCAGTGACAAGTATCGGAATATCTTTTGAACCGATATGAGCAACAGTCTCTTCAGTAATAACCCGACGTTCCCGGATACTTCGCATGGTCGCACAATTCCCACCCTGACAGACATCAGTTTGAAACAGGGTATGGCAAATTGTCCCGATCAGATCCTCCGGATTTTTCTGAAAGAGGTCTGCTCCTGCCTTATTGATATGAGTAATCTTCTGGCTGGTATCAATGGCAATGACAGGGGTTGCAACACCGTTGAGTACCCCCTGAATCTCCTTACCGGCGCGTTGTAAATCATCTTCCTTTTTCTTGATCTCAGTAAGATCCTCAAAATATTCAACCGCTCCGATGACCTCACCTGAATCATTATATAAAGGTGATGCGTAGTAGCGGATGGGGATATCTTTCCCCAGAATATGAGCAACAGTCTCGCTCTCAATCTTCCTCTTTTCCCTCATTGCCCGAAGGGTCGCACATTCGCCCCCGTCACAATCGTCGGTCCTGAATAATTCATGGCATTTCTGACCAACAGCCTGCTCACGGGTCATAGCAAGGACTTCTAGAGCTGCATCGTTGATCATCTGAATTGTCCTGTCAGGACTTATTTGAATAACCGGCGTTGCAATTCCATCCAGAATATTCTGACAGAATCCTAAATCATCTCTATCAAAAGCCATCCGAAATCACCAATGCTAAGTAAATAAATATAAACAGTGATGGGTATAACACGATTTATTTGCCCGGCATTGACGCCATGCACATCGCTCCCCTTATTATATCTGAATAAAAAACAGAAACATATGCCAAGCCAGGAGAGTGACATTGCAACCAGTTCACGTATCCTGGAATTATTATCCGACGCCCCACAGGGAGCCAGTATCGGGGAGATATCATCTGCCCTCCACCTGAACCGGAACCTGGTTGCAAAATATCTCTCTATTCTTCACATGCAGGGCAGGGTTGAACTGCGATCCTATGGGAAAGTTAAACTCTACAAAATAACCACGAGAATACCATTCCATGCCCTTTCGCTGGTTACCCGTGGCTGTGTCATAGGTCTTGACCAGCTCTTTTATGTCAAGGAGGTTTTAGGCTATTGCCGGGAGATGACCGGATCAGATACGAAAGAATTATTATCAAAACCATTTTCAGAAATATTTCATCCGGCATTTACCGATCCTGTTGTAAAAAAATACATACAGGAGTACCGGAATGGAGCAGTCGCACCTCCTCTGTATAAGGAGATATCCTGGAGAAAGCGAGGGTTTGATCTGACGGTTGTTCCCTGTATATTTGATGACGGGACACAGGGACTTGCACTTATTCTTGCCGAACAGGCACACAATGCACCCTCCCATAAAAAAGAGAAGAACCAGATCAGAACCTACCAGTACCTGACTCATGAGACCCCGAACTTTATCCTTCATCTGAGTGCCGAAGGGGATGTTCTCTATCTCAATGAATCATATGCCACCTATTGCAATGCACGAGTATCAGATCTCCTTCATACCAATGGAATCCCTCTTGCTACCCATGATGATTTTATCCGAATCAAAGAGGGTGTCCTTAAGAACTGGTCGCTGAATGAACCAACAATCAGTGATATTCAGGTTGTGATGGATGACGGATCTGTCAGGTGGCAGACCTGGGTATTTCACCCTCTCAGAGAACAGGGCATCCTGACCGAACTTCACGGATATGGCAGAGATATAACCGATGAACGTGAGAGAGAGAATCTCTACCTGCGACTTCAGAAAGAGTTCAATCAGGATGTTCAGGAGAAAACATCAGAACTTCGTGAGATTACCGCACAATTAAGGAAGGAGATCGACGAACGTAAGTCACTTGAACTGGCACTGAAAAGAAGTGAAGAAAAATACCGGAAACTCACTGAAATTACCACCGACATCATCTGGGAGACTGATCTCTTTGGAACAATCGTATACATCAATCCAAAAGCAACATCAATCCTGGGGTATTCTCCCGAAGAATTGGTCGGGAAGAAGATCTGGAATAAAATTAATTCAGATTACAGAAGTCATATTGAACACTATTTTTCAGGGGCTACATGTTCGTCATTTGAACAGATTGCATTCCCTATGACCCGATCTGACGGGTCAGAAGTATGGATCGAATTTTCCGGTATACCGCTGTTTAATGATGATCATCAGTTCTCCGGGTATCGGGGGATCGGCAGGGATATAATTAAATCAAAATTGATTGAAGAGCATAATCAGAGACTTCGTGCAATAATCGAAAATACTCCTGATATTGTCAGAATTTCAGATATTCATGGAGATCTTCTCTATATGAATAAGGCAGGAAGGAAGATCCTGAAAATACCTGAAACAGAAGATATCACCAGATATAATAATGCCAGTTTCATGACTTCTGATGACTGGACTAAGATTCTTGAAGGTCGGAGTATTGCCATAAAAGACGGGATCTGGCAGGGACTGACCAGACTTATCGCAACCGACGGAACCATCATCCCCGTATCGCAGGTGATCATCGCCCATAAGAAAGGTAACGGAGAAGAGATGCTCTTCTCCACGGTGGCCCGGGACATATCAGAGATAACCAGATTCAGACAGGAACTTGAAGATGCCAGCATCTACAGCAGGAATCTTATTGAAGTAAACCTTGATCCACTTGTTACCATAGGTCCTGACGGGAAGATTCAGGATGTCAATCATGCAACCGAGATGGTAACCGGATATGCCAGGGACAAACTCATCGGAACGGATTTCTGTGCATACTTTAAAGACCCAAAAAAAGCAAGGGAGGGATATGAACGTGTTTTCTCACAAGGGTATGTCAGGGATTATCCGCTTGAAATCATCCATAAAGACGGTCATAGCACTCCGGTCCTATACAACGCATCAGTGTACCAGGATAAAAACGGAAATGTGCAGGGAGTGTTCGCAGCAGCACGGGATATCACAGAGATCGTAAAATTCCAGAAAAAACTGGAAGAATCTAATAATTATACGCGGAATTTAATCGAGGCATCCCTTGATCCTCTGGTTACCATCGGCAAGGATGGAAAGATTCAGGATGTCAATCATGCAACCGAGATGGTAACCGGATATGCCAGGGAGAACCTTATCGGAACCGATTTCTGCGCATACTTTAAAGACCCAAAAAAAGCAAGGGAGGGATATGAACGTGTTTTCTCACAAGGGTATGTCAGGGATTATCCGCTTGAAATTATCCATAAAGACGGTCATAGCACTCCGGTCCTATACAATGCTTCAGTATACATGGATAAAAACGGAAATATTCAGGGAGTATTCGCAGCAGCACGGGATATCACTGCTCTGCTGGAAAGTGAATTCACACTTGCAGAGTCACAGGATTATTACCTGAAGATTCTGGATGAATTCCCAAACCCAATATGGCGCTCAGGGCCTGATGCAAAATGTAATTACTTCAACAAAGCCTGGTTGAAATTTACCGGCCGAACTCGTGAGGAAGAAGATGGAGACGGGTGGGCAACCGGCGTTCACCCGGATGACCTGGAACGGTGCATATCGATATATCTCTCTTCATTTGATAAAAAAATCCCATTTTATATACAATACCGGCTGCGCCACCATGACGGAACATATCACCGGATTGCTGACTATGGTGCTCCCTTATATGATCTGAAGGGCGTGTTTACCGGATATATCGGATCATGCTACGACCTTGATGGAAAGGAGATCTTATGATACGGGTTCTCTATGTTGATGATGATCCCCTGCTCCTTGATGCCGGACGGCTCTATATCCAGAAGTTAAGTGATTTCACGGTCGACATTGCTGAATCCGCAGCTGAAGCAATAATCAGGCTTGGACAGATCTCCTATGATGCGATCATTTCTGATTATCAGATGCCGGTCATGGATGGCCTCTCGTTTTTAAGGCACCTTAGGGAAAACAACAATACCATCCCCTTTATTCTTTTTACCGGGAAGGGAAGAGAGGAGGTAGTCATTGAAGCACTCAACAATGGTGCTGATTATTACCTGCAAAAAGGCGGACAGCCACGGGCACAGTTCACTGAGCTTATCCATAAAGTCAGACTTGCCATTGAAAAGCGTGATTCTGAAAAAGAACTTCGCCGGTCACACCAGCAGATTAAAGATATTATCAACCATCTCCCGGACCCAACCTTTGCCATTAACCTGAATGGTGAAGTAATCGCCTGGAACCGGGCACAAGCGGCTCTTACCGGTCTTTCCGGCGATGACATTATCGGGAAGGGAGATGGGATCTATGCAAAGGCGCTGTACGGGGACATCCGTCCCATGCTTGTGGATGCGATACTGAATGAAGACATTTTAATCTCGAATTATTACCGGGAGCTATCCAGAGATGATGACACGATCACCGGAGAGACTTCATGGATACAAACGCCACATGGAACCCGTATTCTCTGGGGAAAGGCAAGTCCGCTCTATGATGAAAACGGGACCATAACCGGGGCAATCGAAACAGTCAGGGATATCACATCAATCAAAAAAACGGAGCAGGACCTTTTAAACGCAAACCAGAAATTATCAGATATCATTGATTTTCTACCGGATCCAACATTCGCCATCGACACAAAGGGAGTAGTCATCGCCTGGAACCATGCTATTGAGGAGATGACCGGTGTTATAAAAAACGATATCATCGGGAAAGGGGATTATGTGTATGCCATCCCGTTCTACGGCGAACGAAGACCGATCCTCATTGATTTTCTATACAAAAACTGGGAAGAGATCAGGGATTCATATGACTATGTTCATGAAAATAATGGACATCTTATCGCTGAACTGTATAACCAGAAGATGTACAATGGCAAGGGTGCCTACCTCTGGGGGATTACTGCCCCGCTCAAAGATGTAAGGGGAAATATTGTCGGAGCAATAGAGTCCATACGTGATATTACTGAGCGCAAACAGATTGAAGCAGAGATATTAAAGCGGAATGAAGAACTCGCTGTAGCCTATGAAGAACTCAGTGGAAGTTATGAAGAAATTACAGCCAGCATGGAAGAGATAAGGGCACAACAAGAGCAGACTGAGAGGAGCGAAACCAGATTTCAAAGCCTTATCGAACATCTGCCTGATGGAATCATCATTGTGCAGGATGAACACATCCGGTATGCAAACCCAGCGGCCCATGAAATGCTCACCTACAACCCTGAAGGGGGCCTCATTGGCAGACACCTGACACATATCGTTGATGCCTCTTCATTCCCAAGGTTCTCATTTCAGTTGTCCGGTGCTGAAAATCTTCGGGGCTCATACATTGAAGAATACTTTATCCGATCTGACAGGAGGCAGATTCCCGTGGAAGTCGCCTCATTCCCCTGCACTGACATGGAGGAAGGGGACAGAATCGTCATCTTCAGGGATATTTCAGAACAAAAACGATCAGTTGATGCAATTCGCCTGGCACATAAAAAAATGGAGATGTTATCCGGCATTACCAGGCATGATATCAGGAATCATATCAGTACGATTGCGTCCTTACTGGAATTTCTGACGCCTGATACCCCTCAAGAGGAGTTCCAGCCCCTGAAAGAGAAGATCGATGCAGGGATTTCCATGATCAAATCTGACATTGAATTCTCTAAAGATTATGAGCAGCTTGGCAGCAATATCCCCTGCTGGTTCTCCCTGAAGGAACTTTTTACATCTGCATTTTCAAACCGGGAAAGACAGGATCTGTCATGGTCATATACAGAACCGGATGCAGAGATCTATGCCGATCCCTTGGTCGCCAAAGTGCTCCCGAACTTAATTGATAATTCAATCAGGCATGGAGAACGGGTCACCCAAATTTTTATCCTCGTCGAGTCATCACCGGATGCTCTGAATATCATATACCAGGACAACGGATGTGGAATTCCAGATGATGTGAAAGAGCTAATCTTCCAGATTGGATATGGAAAACATACCGGTTTTGGACTCTTTCTTATCAGGGAGATCCTGCAGATAACGGGCATTACCATCACCGAGAACGGAACATTCGGGGAGGGGGCACAGTTCGTTATCTCGGTTCCCAAGGGAAGGTTCCGGAGAGGTTCGTGATAAGGAATATTTTTTAATACTATTCTCGCAGGGCATTTCACCGGTAATTCTAACAGCCAGGACATATAAGTGTACAATCATTAAAACGGAATGAAATACTCAATTCACATGACGCAGAGAAAACTTCCCATCGGAATTCAGTCATTCCAGGAGATTCGAACAGGAGGATATGCATATGTGGATAAAACGCCATATATTGCGTCACTTGTGCGGGAAGGAAAATACTATTTTCTATCTCGCCCACGGAGATTCGGGAAAAGTCTTTTCATAGACACCCTTGATTGTGCTTTTTCCGGAAGGAGTGATCTGTTCACAGGTCTGTACCTTCACTCATTGGAATCCGGTTGGGATTTTACACACACATATCCGGTTCTCAGAATTGACTTTGCTGGAGGAACACTCCGAAGTTCATCTGACCTGACAAACCGCCTGCACAGGATCCTGGATAGCTGGGAACATAAGTACTCAATAGGACATTCAAATGGTTCTCCTGGTGACCGGCTCCTCACCCTCATCCCCCAAATTTCTGAAAAAACACAATCACAGGTCGTTATACTTGTTGATGAATATGATAAACCAATCCTGGATAATCTGGGTGATTCACACCTGGCCACTGATATGAGGGATCTGTTAAAGGATTTTTATGGAGCGATAAAACCACTCGACGTTCATGTGAAATTTGTTCTGCTCACCGGTGTCTCAAAGTTTTCAAAGACCGGAATATTCTCCGGACTGAATAACCTGAAAGATATAACGCTTGACCGCCGGTATTCAGCAATCTGTGGGTACACACAGGAAGATCTGGAGGACGTATTTGCAGAATGGCTTTGCCAGTTTCAAAAGCATGAGGTCAAAGAGTGGTATAACGGATACAGCTGGACAGGCCAGCCAGTCTATAATCCCTTTGACATTCTTCTGCTTTTTGACCAGGGGATATATAAGGCCCACTGGTTTGAAACCGGCACTCCGACATTTCTCATTAACCTGTGGAAGCAAAGCCCACGCCTTCCTGCAGAATATGAAAATCTCATCGCGGGTGAGGAGTTACTGGGATCCTTTGATACCGATACCATCCGGTTAGAGACGCTGCTCTTTCAGACAGGATATCTCACGATCCGGTCATGGGTAAGCAATGCTACTGAAGGAACCTGGTATACTCTGGGGTTTCCAAACAGAGAGGTCAGGGAGGCATTTAACAAACAAATACTACTCCTTTTTAATTCAAAAAAACAGGTTCCCCTTCCCTTAATCAGGACGGCTTTTGAGGCTGGAGATACTGAAGAATTGCGTTCACTCATACATGCATTCTTTGCATCCATCCCTCATGACTGGTACAGAAAAAACCAGATAAAAAAATTTGAAGGATTTTATGCCACTGTCCTGTACGCCTACTTTGCCAGCCTTGGGTATGAAATTATTCCTGAAGACACGACAAATAAGGGAAGGATTGATCTTACCGTAAAAACCAGAACAGCGATATGGATTTTTGAATTCAAAGTACTCGGCCTTGATACCTCCAGGGATACAAGCCCTCTGACCCAGATTAGAGAAAGGAGATATGCAGAAAAGTACTATTCCTATCAAAAAAAGATTTATGAGATTGGAATCACATTTAACCCGCAAACGAAAAATATCGATACATGGGAAGTCGGATAAGTTATGACCCATTATTTCTGAAGTATCAAACTCACATCATATACCTTGTATCCTGTATTACCAAAACAGTAGATGATAGAAAGGGACAGATCTGCTTCAGGATATTCCTTCTTTAAATCCATTGCACACCCGGATATCTGCTCAATATCTCCTTTTTGGATCTCAAATTCATCAGGTTTACAATAAAACTTCTGAAACTCAGTATTTGAATAGTATTTAAATTCAATTATCCAGCGTCTCCCTGCAAATTTTTCATTATATTTACCAATAAATTCAAGATCGCTCCTTCCTGACGGATAGGAGTGTTCAATAGTAAAGGTAAACCACTTGGAGAGAAACCTGCTGCAGAGTTCATAAAAGGTCGTCCGGTAAAAATTTTCATTCACCTTGATAAAGACTGCTTCAGGAAGCTGACCGATATATTCCTGCCAATACCCTGAAAACAAGGACGAAATATTAGGATTCCGGATAAAATCTTCCATAATGCCGGTATAACGGGTAGAAGCATCAATCCGGTAGATATCGTTGAAGTACTCTACAAATATCTTTTTCATGGAAAGATTCGGAAGACAAAGATTGAAATCGTCATACTTTGTTAAAAGACCCAGGTAAAAAAAAGAAATGGGATAAAATTGTGGTTTAAAAAAGTCAGTAATATTAAACTGGGTAACCAGTGCCCCCTGGTCATACTGAATGAGCTCTTCAGAAGTTAACTGGCTGACAATCTTCTCTGTATTTTCCGGATGAGCACCGGTTATCCGTTCCACCCATGAAAGATCGGTTCGGAGATTCATATCAATAAGATTATCAGGTATGGTTCTGAACCTGCAAAATTCACGGAGAAAATACATAACCATTGTCGAGTTATACAAACGATTTCCACCGGTCGTATTGACAAAGCGGTACCCGTCATACTGATTCTTCATCACTTCAAGAACTGCTGATTTGGTTGCCGGATCAAATCGATAATCCTGATACACCTCATCGATAAGATGTCGGATATCAGGTTCGGTAAATCCGAGCATCCCCTCAAGCTGAGGATGCAGTGTAATAAAGTCAGCGATATTATACGCAGATGTAAGATCGTCAATCTTGATCGGGAGAATGCCGGTAATGAATATGTTCGCGATTGCACCTGATTGCCTCCCTGACTTTAAGACTTTAAAGAAGGATTTTAAAAAACTATCATAAGCGGTTAATTTTTGATACAGAAAATACTGGTGGGTTGTAATGAGATGATTCGCAAAGTTATCATATTCGTCAATGATCACATAGAGCTGAGGTCCGCTTCTACTGACAAGATAATGCAATAGTATTGATAGGTTCGTTGAGACACTATCATCAAGATCTATATCCGGGCAACTCCCCATCCATTCAGAATATTTTTTCTGCAACTCAAGGAGTGCAGCATTACAGATCCGTCTGAAGTTACGTTCAATCCCTGATATTTCACCAGAACACTCTATGGTCGAGAGATCAAGTGAGAGAATGAGATAAGAATTCTGTTTTCCTGTCGGGTTTTTCCCAATCCAGGTCGGCCCAAAGAGATCACTGAACCTGTCTGCTTCATTCAGATCATAATAATACCGAAGCATTGAACAAAAGAGGGACTTTCCAAAACGGCGTGGCCGAAGGAATACCGGGTTTGCAATGGACTCTATCTTTCCGATATACTCCGTTTTATCAATGAAATATGTCTGCTTGAGCATGAGCTCGGCATAATCATGATCCCGTACGGTACCAGCCGTTCCATCGTGAGTACTTATGAATTACCTAGTATTATGTATTGAGAATATATTCTGAACATTCGAAGGATTTAAAAAAATTTAAAATAACAAGACGGGTGAGATTTATATCTTAAATCTTTTCATCTCATCATTGGTTACCGAAACAACCTCATTAATCTCGTTGATAATAGTTGTTATCTGTTCAACCACAGTCAGTGCCTCTTCTGCAGTGGCAGAGGAATTCAGGGCATCTTTTGCAGTGTTCTTGACAAGTCCGCTCATCTCATGAATGCTTGCGGTAATCTCTTCAAAAGAAGCAGCCTGTTCTTCTGTTGCTCCGGCCACACTGGTCATATTATGACTGATCTTTGCCACTGATTCAGTAAGATCGGTGAATGCCGTTATGGTCTCCTGAACTGCTCTCTCACCCTGATTGATAGCAGAACCAGCCTGTTCCATGGCAGTGACAGCTTTCATACTCTGTGACTCAAGATTACTAATCATTGTCGCGATCTTCTGTGCAGATTCACCGGTCTGGTTTGCAAGTGCCTTTACTTCACCAGCAACGACGGCAAACCCAAGACCGGCTTCACCAGCACGTGCAGCTTCAATTGCTGCATTCAGGGCAAGAAGATTGGTCTGCTCCGATATGTCGGTGATGATCCCGATGATCTTGGTAATTTCATTCATCTGCGACTGGATATCCCTAATTACAACTTCGACCTCAGCAGATGAATGTTTGATACTCATCATCCCATCTTCAGCACTTGCTGCAGAATCCACCCCCTTTCGTGCAAGCTCATCTGCTTCATTACCGGCCCGGGCAACCGCTTCAACATTGGAAGACACCGATGCAACGGTACTGGTAAGATCCTCCATGGCCCGAAGAACCTGGGAAATTCCTTCCTCACTCTGCTCTGCGTTGGTCTTGGTCTGTTCAGCATTATTAGCAATGATCCCTGCACCACGCCTGACATCATCTATACCAACCGTTGCCTTTGTAGCATGAACCGCCAGATCATTCATCTGCCGGGTCACAATCTCAAGTGCCTTTGAGACCTCACTTCCAATGGCATCAAGGGCCTGCCTGAATGCAAGGAAATCACCCATTACCTGGATATCATGAGGGAATCGTGCAGTAAAGTCGCAGTCGGCATAGCTCTTTGCGAGATGAATCGCTCCGTTCAGTGGATGGAAAAGTGCTTCCAGTGTTGCGTTAAAACCAATAATGATCTCACGATATGAACCTGCCAAATTACCTGGATCTCCACGAACGGTAAGATCTCCGGCTGATGCCCGCTCAGACAAGGACTCCAGTTCATGAATCACGGATTGTAATGACGTAAGGGTATTTTTAAGAGCAGGAGTGATCTGATCATTTCTCCCTCTTACTGTGAGATCTGCAGTGAGATCTCCGGCAGCAATCTGGTGCATGGTCCCGACCACGTCGTGTTCAAGATAATCAGAAAAACGGTCAAACATACCGGCCATTTCTCCAACTTCGTCCTTTCGTTTCAGATGCAGACGACCGGAAACAACACCCTGACTCATCTGATCAAACTGCTCCATCACCTGACGAAGGGGCAGAGCAATACTCCTTGTTACAAGAACTGCAAATCCCAGAGCAATTGTTACTGCAAGAATACCCAGGATTATCATTACCGGAACTATCCGATCCTTTTCAGCACGACCTTCCTGTGCAATCTGTTCAGCATGGGTGAGAATACCGGATTTTAGTTTATCGAACGTATCGACTGTAGCCCGGCGTGCATTTGCATGACTTCCACCATTTGCTATGGCAACCAGTGCCTCATCATTCTTCCCCTCAGATAATAATGAGAAGACTCCCTGCGCAGCCGATTTATACGCATTCCATTGTTCTTCGAATTTTTTCAGATTCTGTTGTACATCGGATGATAATGAAACTGTTTTCAGATGCGCAATCTTCTCATCGATTTTTTGTATCTCACCAGTAATCCGATCATAATCCTGGGTCCGCTCTGCAGGAATAGCGACAATCCGAAAGACGAGTGCACGAATCGAATTGAGTGAGGTTTCGATCTCTGATACCTCAAGAAGCGGTATTGTTCCATCAGAATAGACCTTATCCATCCCGATGCTGATAGAATTCATCCCGATAAAACCAATCACTCCAACAAGGCCCATCAGGAGGATGACTATGATAAAACCGATAAGAAGACGCGGCCCTATCCGAATATTTGAGATTGTATCCATTATGCTCATGATATCCACTGATGATAACGTTCGCTTAAACAAAATAATATGAGAATTAATTCAGCTTTTATTCTTATATGTGAACTTTTCCATCTCGGTGCCAATCGTTTTGACCACTTCATTAATCTGGCCAATAACATTTGTTATCTGATCCACAACCGCAAGAGCCTCTTCACTGGTTGCAGATGAATTCAGGGCGTCCTTTGCCGTATCCTTCACAAGCAGACTCATCTCGTTCACACTTGCAGTAATCTCCTCAAATGATGCTGCCTGTTCTTCTGTTGCACTGGCAACCATCTCCATATTCCGGGTAATGTCCTCAACCGATGTGGTCAGCGTATTAAATATGCCAAGTGTCTCTGACAGAGCGGCACTTCCTTCTGCAACCGCCGTTCCTGCTTCAGCCATCGCTCCGGATGCTGCATCACTCTTCTTTTGCAGATCACTGATCATGTCTGCAATATGTTCGGCAGACTGTCTGGACCGCTGCGCAAGTGACTTGACCTCCGCTGCAACCACCGCAAATCCCTTTCCTGCCTCACCGGCCCTGGCAGCTTCTATGGCGGCATTTAATGACAGAAGATTGGTCTGGTTCGCAATGTCAGTTATGAGATCCACGATCTTCACGATCTCATGCATCTGTGCCCTGATCTCTGCAAAGATCGTCTCAACCTCTTCGCTCGTCTTGGTAATACTCTGCATGCCTTTATCTGCTTTTCCAGCCGCACCAATCCCCTGTTTAGCAAGATCATTCGCCTGGACACTCAGACCGGCAACCCGCTCGGCATTTGACGATACTTCAGATATTGTCCTGGTGAGATCTTCCATGGTCTGCAGGACCTGATTGATACCATCTTCACTCCGCTCGGCATTCTGCTTTGTCTGGTCTGCATTCTTTGCAATGAGCTCAGCTCCCCTGCTCACATCCTCTATTCCGGTCCCTGCTATCTCTGCCTGGTGAGCAAGTTGTTTCATCTCCCGGGCGATAACTGAGAGGACTTCAGAGACATTCATCCCGATCGTATTCAGGGCATCTCTCAGGAGGGCAAGGTCCCCTTCAATCTTCAGATTCCGGTCAAACTCCGCTGCAAAGTTGCCTGACGCATATAAATTCGAGATTCTCTGGATCTCCTGAATAGCGCTCTGAACAAAAATACCGATATTATTTAATGAGTTTTTAAAGAGGACAAAATCTCCTGCAACACGGAGGTTCTCATCAACACGGGTTGAAAAGTCAGCCTTCGCATATCGTTCAGCAACCCGCATCGCCTCTTTCACCGGACCGATGACAGAATCAAGCGTATTATTCACACCTTCAACGATCTTCCTAAAGTCCCCCTGATGCTTCGTGGCATCAGCACGAGTATCCAGTTTCCCATCTATTGCAGCCTGTGCCAGGAGATTAGAATCAGAAATCAGAAGATTTACCGCATCAATACACTGATTCAGGTTATTCTTGATCTCATTGAAGTCACCGTTGTAGGTATCAGTGATCTTCGGGGGGATGTCACCTTTCGAGATACGATCCACATACTCGGCAGTCACATTGATCGGATGGACAAAGGCATCGATGAGATCATTGACACCACCAACAAGAGTACCCCAACCGCCGGGGAAGTTTTTCGCATTTCCACGGGTATCAAGCTGGCCAGCCTTCGTCGCAGTGATGAGATCGCCGGTCTCTTTCAGGAGACCATTCATGATA
>NZ_JAIWNS010000141.1 GCF_020216685.1 Methanospirillum hungatei
TTTAAGCCCAATTTTAACAAAATAATTCATCAACTACTGGTTAGAGATTACAGAGTTAAGTTTACATGAAAATTTAAACGCGTAACTTCTAAATAAAATATTTATCGAAGCCTATGGCCTTCAGGACGAACTCACCCCTGACGTCCCCCTCTCCGAGATCACCCTCACCTGCAACCCCCATTACCGGTATGACGCAAACAAACCTGAAGAAGAACTCGAAGCTCTCCTCCTGACCGATACCATCAACGAACTCATCTCCTATGCAGTCGGATGCATGTTCGGACGGTACTCACTCGACAAACCAGGCCTGATCCTTGCAAACCAGGGAGAGACCATCGAAGATTACCTCAAACAGGTACCAAACCCCACATTCAGACCTGACGATGACAACATCATCCCGGTCCTTGATGACGAATACTTCCCTGATGACATCGTAGGCAGATTCAAGAACTTCCTCAAGGTCGTATTTGGTGAAAAAACCCTCTCCCAGAACCTTGACTTCATCGCACGGGCACTGACCGGAAAGAGCACAGCCTCACCAGAGAAGGTCATCAGGGACTACTTCTCGAAGGACTTTTATAAAGACCATGGCCAGCGATACAAGAAAAGACCCATTTACTGGATGTTCTCATCCGGAAAGCAGCAGGGATTTAATGCCCTCATCTACATGCACCGGTACAATAAAACGACACTTGCAAAGATGAGAACCGATTACCTCCTCGAACTTGAGGCAAAACTTGATGCAGAACTCACCGCCTTAAGCGAAGACGCGGTCAAGAACAAGGCACGAATCTCGAAGATCAAGAAGCAGATCGATGAGATGAAGGCATGGGATGAACTCCTCAACAACAAGGCACTTGCCCTCATCGAGATAGACCTTGATGACGGTGTCGTCGTCAATTATGCAAAGTTTGAAGGACTGGTCCGGCCGATATGATGAACCGGGAATCAGGAGAGAAAGACCAGGGAGAGACCTGAATGATGAATATCATGGGTTTGTATACTCCACATACCAATCCATCATCACCGGTTTACTGTTCATATCGTTCACCCCGAAAAGTGAACAGTAACTTACTCATCGTTATCTTTTTCATCTTTGGGAATTGAACGATATGCATGAATATTGAAGACCTTATCTATCTGATCCAATCCGGAGAATCAGAAACATTAGAGTTTAAAGAGACAGAAGGGAGACATTTTCATCATGAAATTGCTGCTTTTGCAAATTCAGAAGGTGGAACAATACTGGTTGGTGTATCAGACTCAGGGAAGATAATTGGAACACAGGTAAAAGAAGCGATTGAGAAGATAACCAGTTCTATCCAGTCTATAATTCCTCCACCAAAGATACGAACACAGAAGATTTCTATAGATGGCAAAGATATCCTGGTTGTCACCGTAGATAAAAGCCCCACACTCTGCTCAATCGGAGGAGTGGTATATATCAGAGCTGGAACAGGAGTAAGACCACTCTCCCTCCAGGAGATAGTAATGCTCTCCTCAGAGATGGGGACTATCCATTGGGATGAGATACCCATGATCCCCAAAGAAGAGACCAGACCAGAATATGTCAGTTGGTTCTTTGAAAAAGTTGAAGAGACACGGGGAAAGGCGATATCTGCAGAAAACCGGGAGCGGTACCTGATAAGTAGCGGAGCACAGAAGAATGAAAAACTTACAAACGCTGGAATTCTATTTTTTACAGATGCCACATTACATATTTCCTCTGCAAAAATTCGAAAAGTAGGAATGAGTGAAGACGGACCCCAGTGGAGTGAGGACTATGAAGGACCGGTATGGAAAGTCATTGATGAGGCATACAGCAGTATCATCCGGGATATAAAGAGGGTTGATATCGTATCCGGAACCAGAAGGATTAGATTAGAGGAATATCCTCCCCGGGCGATTCGGGAGGCATTAATTAACGCTGTTACTCACCGTAACTATACCATAAGTGCTGATGTGAAGATACTTGTGTATCCGGACCGGCTCGAGATAAAAAATCCGGGTTCTCTCATGCCGGGGGTAGATATCAAGGATCCTGAGCATATCCCCCGTAATCCATCACTATCCAACCTCTTATTTGACACAGGGTACATCGAGCGATATGGATATGGGATTATGATGATAGAAGAGGAAGTCCGTGCCCATCAGTTCTGTTCGGTAGAGTTTAAGGTATCCCCGGCATCGTTCACCGTTATATTCAGGAAAGACTTCTCAAAAATCCTTGATGAGATAGACAACCAGATCCTGAAACTGGTTCAGGTACCTGCAAAGAGTGGAGATATTGCAGCAAGACTTGATCTCTCAAAGAATACGATACTCAAGAGGATCGAGAAACTTGAGAAACTTGGTCTTGTTGAAAAGAAGGGATCAGGTCCGAAGACATCGTACAGTGCTACACATACTAAGGGGAGAGGGGGTTAATGGCAATCCTGAGTATTGAGAAGACAACCGCTGCAATCCTGGAAAAATTCAGAAACCTCTCCGAATTTGAGACCAGGAAGATAGTCTTCTGGTACGACGGGGAACAGACCGCCGGGGAAGAGGACCTGACCCATATCAGAGAGGCGCTCTCCGAACAGGGCATTGCAATGCATATCCTGGACGGGAACTCCTTTGCCACCAAAAAACTCCTTGAACATGACGACACCACATCGTCCTATCTCATCTACTCAGCCCAGCCTGAACCAGACTATGAGAAGAACTGGCTCCTCGACATCCAGCTCTACTCCGAGAGGTTTGAGAACAGCCGGATATCAGACATCAAGGCAGAGATAGGGATCGAGGGATATGACCTTGACATCTTCCTTGGAGCACACCTGAAATTCTTCTCAAACAAGAGACGAGCTCTTGCGTTTAAGAAATGGTATGAACCATCCTGGAGAGAAGACGACTGTATCAGAGGAATGCTCGCCGTCCTCTCAGGAGCTGCTGCCCCTGACATCCGTGAGATAACAAAGTCGGTCCTGATGGACTCACTTCATGAAGAAGACAATACCATCTGGGAGCAGATAACAAAGTTTGACCTCACCGGACGATTCTGGGAGATAGTCCGGAAACAGTTCGGCTACTACCAGGAGAGCCCGACCCTGAAAAAATTCTTCGTAAGCCTTCTCATCACCCATATCGACCGTCATACAACCCTCCCGCTCGGTCATCTCGAACAGTTCGTCAATACAAAACGACAGGGGAATGAATGTGAGTTGTTCATCTCCGGATGGATGCATCACGCCCGTGATTCGGCCAGGTTTGACAGGTACTGCGCAGACCTATTAGCAGAAAACGATAAGAAACTTGAGAAAGAACTGACCTCCATCGTGCATAATCAACCCGTAGAATCCTACCTACAACCCGAAGCACCTGACATCTTTGACAAGAGCATCATCAGGAAGATAGTATCAACCCTCATCGATGGCGGGCAGGACTATGACATGTACCTCTCCTGGATAGAGGCGAGGAAGACAAAACACTCCTACCAAAAGTTTGAGGACATTTACACAGCCCTGGTATCTGCAATAGAACTCATCCGGTTTGCACAGCAGTGTGAAGAAGAGAAAACCATCGCACGTACCCCTGCTGAACTCTTCCGGGCCTATACCGACCGATACTACCTCCTTGATTATCAGTACAGGAAATTCTACACCTCCTATGACAAAACCAGTGATACACAGATCCTAAAGACCGGTATCAGGGAGATGGTCGAGCGGCAGTACCTCCATATCACCCAGAAGATCCAGATGAAATGGAGTGACCTTATATCAGCCCAAGGCCTGACCACCTGGGGAGTTGAACTCATACCATCCCAGGAAGAGTTCTATACCGCCCATGTGGATGCGATCATACAAAGAAACGACCGTGATAAGGTTGCGGTCATCATCTCCGATGCCATGCGGTACGAGGTAGCGGTTGAACTCAAAGAAACCCTCAACAGGAACATGAACGGAACCAGTGAACTCAGCTCAATGGCCGGATGCCTCCCGTCATATACAAAACTGGGGATGGCAGCACTCCTCCCTCATGAACGCCTGACATTTCAAAAGGACCACATCCTCGTTGATGGCATGAACTCTGACGGCATTGAAAACAGGGAAAAAATCCTCATGAAAAAGGAAGCTGAGTCTATAGCCATCCGGTTCAAAGAACTCCGGGACCTCAAAAGGGATGACGCACGGGAGAGAATCAGAGGAAAACGGGTTATTTACATCTATCACAACAAGATAGATGACACCGGAGACAACCTGCAATCCGAAGATGAGGTGTTCAAAGCCGCTGATGAAACGATCCATGAGATAGAAGACATGGTAAACCGCCTGGTCAATTCACTCAACATCAGTAACATCTTCATCACGGCAGATCATGGATTTCTCTATACCCGTAATGCCCTTGAAGAACTCGATGTCATAGACGTCTCCGGATTTGATAAAGACCGGTTCATCTCCTCAAACAAACGGTTCATCATCAGCAGTGAAAAGACCGACCTTATGAACACCCATCGTTTCCTCATGGATTACATCGTCGATACACAAAACCCGCTCTATATCTACACCCCCTCTGCAGATCTCAGGTTTAAAATGAGCGGAGGTGGACGAAATTTTGTCCATGGCGGATTGTCATTCCAGGAGATAGCAATCCCGGTCCTCCTCTATAACCATAAGACACTGACCGACCTTGATAAAAAAGGGATCGAGTATGGAAAGGTTGGTATCATCCTCATCGGACAGACCAGGAAGATAACGAGCAATCCGTTTAAAATTACCCTATTCCAGACCGAAAACGTAACGGAGAAACGAGGAATCCTCAAATGCAGGATTGCCCTCTATGATAACACCGGAGCCAGAGTCAGCGATGAGAAGGTTATTCTGGCCGACAAAACCACAGATGATCCAAACCAGAGAAAAATTTCTATCACCCTGACGATGAACAGTACCATTCAAAATGGAATATACACCCTGAAAGCCATAGATGAAGATGTAAAGGCAACATTCAGGGATGTCCTTGAGATACCCGTTGAAGTTGATATTTTAATAACCGATGATTTTTAAACGTGATGAGACATGACTGACCCTACCTCCGGACCACTACCAGAACAGGGCAATGACCCTGATACAGATACAAAGCTCAACACCTGGTTTCCCGGCAGGGTGGTCAGAAAAGACCTCACCATAAAACTCAAAGGGTCAAATAACGTCCCCGTATATGTTCTTGAATACCTGCTTGGATCCCATTGTGCCACCGATGATGAATCACTCATACAAGAAGGAGTAGCAAAAGTAAAACGGATTCTGGCAGACAACTATGTACGGCCAGATGAGGCTGAACTCATTAAATCCAGGATCAGGGAGACCGGGTATTACACCGTCATCGATAAAATAACCGTCCGGCTGAATGAAAAGAGGGATGTGTATGAGGCAGAGTTCTCATCACTTGGGATCAAGGAGATCGAGATAGAACCTGAGACGGTACGTAAATACGAAAAATTACTCGGGGGTGGGATATGGTGCATCGTCAAGATGGAATACCTCACCGATGGGTCGCGATCACCTTTTGTTATCGCAAGTCTCAAGCCGATTCAGATCCCGAACATGGATATCAATGAACTCATCGACCGAAGAAAATACTTCACCAAAGATGAATGGATCGATATCCTGCTCCGGACCGTCGGGATGGAACCTGACACCCTTGACTATACGGTAAAATGGCACCTCCTCCTCCGGCTTGTTCCCCTGGTTGAGAATAATTACAACCTCTGTGAACTTGGGCCGCGAAGCACCGGGAAATCGCACGTATACAAGGAGATATCACCAAATTCAATCCTCATCTCCGGTGGGCAGACCACCGTTGCAAACCTCTTTTACAACCTGAGCCTGAGGCAGGTCGGACTTGTGGGGCTGTGGGATGTCGTAGCCTTTGATGAAGTGGCCGGAATCAGGTTTAAGGACAAGGATGGTATCCAGATACTCAAGGATTACATGGCATCCGGTTCATTTGCACGGGGAAAAGACCAGATCAATGCACATGCATCCATTGTATTTGTGGGAAACGTCAATGAAAGTATCCAGTCATTACTGAAAACCGCCCATCTCTTTGCTCCCTTCCCTGAGGCCATGAACAATGACAGCGCCTTTTTTGACCGGATACACTACTATCTCCCCGGTTGGGAAGTTCCCAAATTCAGACCCGAACATTTCACCATGCGGTATGGATTTATCGTTGATTACCTGGCCGAATACCTCCGTGAGATGAGGAAACGATCCTTTAGTGACACCATATTCAAGTACTTCAGATTTGGCAGTAACCTGAACCAGCGTGATACTATTGCCATTAAGAAAACCTGCTCCGGCCTGTTAAAACTCATCTATCCGGATGATAGTGCCACAAAAGAAGAGGTCCGTGAGATACTGGAATATGCACTTATCGGTAGAAGAAGGGTCAAAGAACAACTCAAAAAGATCGGAGGGATTGAGTTTTACGATGTGAACTTCTCCTATTTCGATAACGAAGAAGGGACCGAGCATTTCGTCACCGTCCCGGAGAGCGGGGGGAGCAAATTAATCCCCGAAGGATTGACCAAACCAGGTCAGGTATACTCGGTAAGTCGAAATGAAGAGGGGAAAATAGGAGTATACAAGTTTGAACTCCAGGTTATACCAGGCTCTGGAAAATATGAAAAATCAGGTCTTGGATCAAATATGAAAGCAAAGGAATCAGTCCAGACCGCTTTTCATTATTTTAAAGCCAATGCAAAGTCTGTAAGCCAGAGCATCTCCACCAAGGAACGGGATTATCAGCTCCATGTCCAGGATCTCATGGGTGTAGGAATGACAGAAGAACTGGCTCTTCCGGCCTTTATCAGTCTCTGTTCCGGTGCTCTTGCAAAACCGGTTCATGAGTCGATTGTCATTCTCGGGACTTTCACCATCGGTGGATCAATAAGCATCATTGATAATCTTGCAGATCTCCTTCAGATTGCCCTTGATGCCGGGGCAAAAAAAGTCCTGATACCAATCTCATCAGCAGGGAAGATCTCGGTTGTACCCCCTGACCTCTTTAGTAAATTTCAGATATCCTTCTATGAAGATCCGATAGATGCGGTGTATAAATCGATTGTCTTGTCATAAGTAGACATCACAGCACGTTCTTTTATTGATATTCATGTTAGGATCTCACACCCTCCAGAAACAATAAATTCCCTACTCCGCACCCCCCAAAAACCGGATAATTTTGTTTTATTCCGTCATAATTTAATATATAAAATCACATATTTTTTAAAAATAATATGAACTAACAAGAAGATCACATCGCCACTATTCTGCTCATAAGCAGACTGGCAAACCAGTCCACAAATCCGGAACAAACTGTCAACGGCGTGAAGAAGTTCCCTTTCCTCTTCCCCGAATCTTTCGCGAAATTGCTGATCAGGTACTCATAGGCATCACCCAGGAGATCGTCACCATCCGCCCGGTTTGAACTGAAATCAAGAGCAGGGTTCTCATATATCGTGATGAGCTTTGTGAGCCGGTCTACCATCTCCTTCCCTCTCCCCATTTTATCATCCGAGTTAAAATCATCCGGTCAAATGTTAACCGAGGGCATTCATCAAGAATCTCAGCGAATTTAGTCAGGAAATAAAAAAACGAAGAGTGCTCCTTCACTATGGGAGAGTTCAGAGAGGATAACTCATTTAGGAAAAATTCAAGTTCTACCATAATAAATACCCTATATGGAAGTCGGTAAGGGAGCAGATAATGGACACATCTTCATCCCTTTACCATTAAGAAAAAAATATAATCTTAATGATGGGGACACGATAATTTTTGAAGAACGAGAAGGTGGTCTTTTACTCAAACCTCGCTCGAAATTATCTGTGCTCATGGGTGCATATACTGAAGACGGACTATTAGACGATCTGGAAAAATTAAGAGAACAGGAACGTTCTTTGGTATGAATTATCTTTTTGACACACATGCACTCATCACGTTATTTCATAACGAACCAGGTTATGAAATAGTTCAATCTATCTTTGAGGAGAGAGAATGGAAAGGCAGATGGATATATATGAACCGTTACACTAACCGAATTGAAGTACCTCTATTTTAAAAGATTTGGAGAAGATGAGTCAGAAAAACGTTTACATCCTATCCTCACATCCAATCTTACAATAATTCCGGTAACAATTTCTATTGCCCTGTCGGCTGGATCCATCAAAAAAACAGGTATTTCGCTGGCACATGCCATTATTGCGTCAACGGCACGGGAAATACGGGCTGTAGTTGTAACTGGTGACATTCATTTCTCTGTAATGGGGATTGAGATGAAAAAATACAGGTGAAGCCTAGTCATAAACCGATACATAATAATAGATCAGTTTGATATTTCAGATATCCGAATTGTTGACCGGATAGATGGATCAACCAAAATTATTACCCCGAATGCAGAGGAATTAAAGGACTGGCTGGAAGATTATACCGTTGGAGAACTCTGGCAAAAAAACCTTCTGGGTGGATTACCGATTCAGGGGCCTCTGTGATACGATGGGGGCAAAATTACAGATTATTGTTGAAGGCCTGACTGAGCAATTATTTGTTCAGCAAATTCTCATCCCTCACCATATATACTCTTTTTCATATTCCTTAATAATTGTAATTCCACCTTCTTCTTTCTCTAAATTAGCATATCGATTATCTCTTGTATGAACGAGCGAATATAATGAGAGGTGCTGACTTCTCTGAGATCAGGCGGAAGGATGTCTGGAGTATTCCGCTCACAATCTTCGGGAGGTCATCATCAACGCCCTTGTCCATGCAGATTATTCACAGATAGGAGCACCGATCCGGGTATCGTTCTTTGATGACCGGATTGGGGTTGAAAATCCTGGTATCCTCCTCCCCGGCATGACCATTGAGGAGGTAAAAGCTGGGGTGTCAAAGATCCGGGACCCTCGTGATTACCCGGGTGTTTCGGGAATGAGATCTGATTGAGCAGTGGGGGAGCGGGTTTCGCCGGATAATTCAAGAAGCTTCGAATTTGGGGCTTTCCGAGCCGGTGATCGAGGAGATCGGGATGCGGGTCCCGGTGACGGTTTTTCTTGCCGAGAGTCAGGAGATACACATGACCGAATAAGTAACCGAACAAGTACCCGAACAAGTAATTCGTCTTGTTCATTGTCTGAAGGATACACCTTTGAGTGTAAAAGAAGCGATGAAATGTATTGGTTTGAACCATCGTCCTTCGTTCATCTATGGCTATCTGAAACCTGCCATTGATGCAGGATATGTTGAAATGACTCAGCCTGATTCACCAAATAATCCGAGGCAGAGATACCGGCTGACGAGGAAAGGGAATTTCTATTGTTTCAGCTGACAAGATCTGATGATGAAAACGGGAATATACTATTTTTACATCCAATGTAGAGTGTACTTAACAATATTCATATTCTTTCCATGCTTAATAACTATACCATGGATAATCGGCTGCCTCATCCACCTCTCCAGGAAGTGATATTTGAATTAAAATGGAGATTGGATCCAATTCAGCCCGGGATTTTGAAGGATCCACATTATCAAATTCTTATTGGCACCCTTTATGGAAAATTACGTGAATTAGGGTACTCATTTCATGAACCCCTGCAAACATCAAATATTCCGGATGAAATGGTTCCTTATATCGTTCAACATCGCTTCAGACCCTCTCAGGAACAATGGCCTCTTGTTCAGATAGGTTCCGGGATTTTGACTCTTAATGACACGATTCATTATTCATGGCCTGATTTTTCAGGCCGGATCCGGGATCTGGTAGAAAATTTTTTTTATGTCTATCCTGAACTTGATTCATTACAGATCTTAGAGATGAACCTTCGATATATCGATGCGGTTACTATACCTGAAGGAACTGACCCTAAAGAGTTTCTAAAACAGTCTGTGGGGGCTGATATTGTAATGCCTGAAGCATTGTTTATGAATACCGGGGTAATGAACAGGCCGGTTGGATTTGATATATATCAGACATTCCCTCATGAAGGAGATGGAACGTTAGTAATGATCCGATATATCTATGGGCATGGGACACCACCGGGCAAATTTACTTGGGAAACTACCGTTCACATTGATGGAGAGACAGTTCCAAAAACGCCTGAGAAGATCATGCAATGGTGTAATCAGGCCCATGATCTTACGCATGACTGGTTTTTGAAAATGTGTTCAGATGAATTGATGGAGTCATTTAAATGACACCTGCAATACTTCACGAGACTATAGTACATGACTATTATCCTCAACCCTGGAGAGAATATAGTTCAGTTTTTTCGAAAATTTCAATGCAAAGACCAGAAGCATTTGAAGGAAAGCGAGATGCACCGATAGAAATTACCTCTTTTTTTGGGTATTCTTCAATTACGTCAATAAAAGTTACTAGTGGCACTCATAGTACATCCTATATTCAATCCATCATTAATAGAGTGAAAACAGATTCCAGACCAAAGATAATGTATTTCTTTCAGAAAAATCCTGAAATGATTAGTGGGGTTGATGAAGTAATTCGGAGAATTGATAGAATTTTCCCTCATAACACTCAATATTTTTTAGAGACAAGAAAGGATCCTGATTCGGGGATTGATTACATCAGACTGTGTGTCAGGCTTTCTCATTACCCTGATGATTTTTTTGATATCGCTTTTGAGATTGAGGAGTCTTGTTCTTACCTTTTTTCAGGAAGTAAAAGCAAATTTCTTCTAACTACTGACTTTATGCCTTCACAGTAATATGCAAACTCAATCCTCCTCATTTGACTGGGTAGATTATATTGAATTAGCGAAGAAACTGCAACAAAATCCTATTCCAAATGCTCTATATCATACTGCACTCTATCGGGCCATTGTAAGCAGAGCATACTATGGTGCATTTATGTATGCACGAAGGAGGGCTGAAAGAATCAAAGGAGTTTTTTCAGGTGTTAATATCCACGAACAAGTGATTGAGTATTATATTCATTCTGAATCAAAAAATCACCGAAAAGCAGGAACATTTCTTAAAGTATTGAAGGATAAACGGATTGAATGCGACTATTTTGATAACCTTACGGAAGATCCAAAAAGGATGGCGGATATATCAATAAAACTCGCAGAAAATATAATTAATCTCATTCTGTAACTGAAATGCACTTCCAAACCTCATACCGTCCTAAGTTTAGGAATTTATAACGTACCCTGACTCAATCTTTTCTCTTTGAGCAAATTTTTAAACCCCATGATCTTTAACTGTTCCTCTATTTTTTGTGAAGTGTTGAGATACCAGAATGCCTTTTCCTTATTATCATATTCAATCTCAACATATTGAACACGCTTTAATCTTCTTAAGAGTTCATCATACTCATATTCCCGTTTATTCTTGGGTATTTGTTTCAGAATATATTCCCCATTTTTGAAAGATTATAACCTACTCCTGGATCAATCTCTTCTTTCTGAACAAATTTTAAAACCCCCATGATATGTACCTGTTCCTCTCCCTTTTGAGAAGATTTAAGTCACCAGAATGCCTTTTCCTGAGTATCATATTCAATCTCAAAAAGATGCAATCATTCGTGATGAAGACCTCAGGCAAAAACTCATCCTCATCCTGAACGGAGAGTCTCCGAGAGTCTCCCTATGACACCTATGTGAGATGGAAACCACTCCATGAACAGCCGATTGGATGGGAACCTGATTTAAACGATGGGGTTTGTATGAATATCAGGCCATTTGTTACTGCCGGAGTGCTCATAAGTCAGCCAAAGATAAACGGATTAAGGACCAGGGGGAAGATCCGGTACCGAACTATCCGGGACCACTGACCGGCAAAATGATCTGCATTTTACGCTTGATAAGAAGAGGAAAGCACGGGAGGAGGCAGGGAAAAAAGGATGAAATTAAAAAATATCTGCATCAAAGGATTTAAATCACTGGAGGATGTTGATCTTCCCCTTAACCACCTGACGGTATGTATCGGTGCAAATGGAACAGGAAAATCAAACCTTCTCTCCGCTTTTTATTTTCTACACAGGATAGCAGAAGGCCGGTTTTCATATGCAATAGCCAAGGCAGGTGGTGCACATAGTCTTCTCTATAACGGTCCTGATTATACCAAAAAAATTGAATTCACTCTCACCTTTGAAGACTATGTGTACCATGCTGCCTGTGAGCCTTCGAGTGATGATTCTCTCGTGTTTATTCAGGAGGATATTAAAAGATCTCAAACAGTTCCTGGAGGAGTCAGGGAAGTCTCACATGCTAACAATCCACCAGGGTACCGGGAAAGTGTCCTCATCAGGTGGAATTATGATCTCCTTGACGGAAAAAAGATAAAAAAATTCCTTTCAGACGCCTCTGTGTATCATTTCCATGACACCAGTGACACCTCTGGTGCACGCCTTATTGGACCAATATCTGATAATTTCTCCCTGAAACCTGATGGCTCCAATCTCGCAGCATACCTGTACCTTATCATGAACCAGTACCCCAAACATTTTGAGCAGATAATAGAGACCATTCGGCTTCTAGCCCCATTTTTTCATACATTCATACTTCGTCCCACAGCCGAGAACCAGGAGATGATCCGCCTTTCATGGCAGGAAGTAGGAAGTGATACTGTCTTCCAGGGACATCAAATGTCAGATGGTCTCCTTCGGTTTACTTTACTCGTAACCCTTCTCATGCAACCGGTAGAGTTGCGACCTTCGATAATAATGATTGATGAACCTGAATTAGGATTGCACCCGGTTGCCATTGATATCCTCGCTGGACTTATGAAAAGTGCTTCTGCACAGAATCAGGTTCTTATCACGACTCAATCTCCATTACTCCTCAACCATTTCACTCTTGATGAAATACGAATTATAGAGAGAAAACAAGGGTATTCTACCATCCGAACCCCGGATCAGGAAGGCCTCAGGGAATGGCTGGAGGATTATAGTCCTGCAGAATTATGGCAAAATGGCATATTGGGTGGCGATCCATCAGTCATCCTGCGGTGAATTCATGAGTACTCATCTCCACTTTATTGTCGAAGGTCAGACTGAAAGACAATTTATTCATGAGATCATCATTCCTCATCTCTATTCATGTGGGATTCAGGGAATTGTATAAATTATTACCACATCAATCCAATCAAAGACCTTCCGGGGTGGTGTTGGAACCTATACACAAATACAAAAAAATATTAGAAAAGGGCTGTGCCGTAAGGATTGTTATGTCACTACCTTGTTCGATCTCTATGGTCTCCCTCATGATACGCCAGGAAATCAAAAGATAAACGATGCAATGAGTGGGGAAGAGAAAGTGAACGTAATAGAAGCATCAATCAGTGGAGATATATCTAATCGACGGTTTATTCCTCATATACAACTCTATGAATACGAAACCCTCCTATTTTCTGATATTTATGCAATCGACAATGTAATCGGCATTCATTGTTCATCACAAATTGAAAAGCTGCAGGAGATTATCAGAAGAGCTGGTGAACCCGAGAAAATTAATGATAATCCAAATACAGCTCCATCGAAAAGACTACATCATTTGTACCCATCGTACCAGAAAAATCCCCATAATATTTTAATAATCAAAAAAATCCCTCTTTCACATATTCGTGCTCATTGCCCTCATTTCAATGACTGGATAACAAAATTAGAGACATTGCCCCCGCTTGGAGAATGACCATGGATAAAACACTAGCCCCTATTCTCATCTGGTTAGTGGAGGAAAGGCAACTGTTGCAA
>NZ_JAIWNS010000142.1 GCF_020216685.1 Methanospirillum hungatei
TTCTGAATAAGGGATGAAAGACGTCGTTCATCATTTTTTTCTTATAATTCTCTGACAGCATCCCGACGATATACAGCGCAAAGTGGTTCATATCTACCATCTTCCCATACCGGAACCGCGGCATCAAATCCTTTTACAGCGTTAATCAGGTGTCTGATAACAACACAGTTCAGGAATGGCATATCACAGGCAGTAACAAAAAAATATTCTCCTTCTGCATGCCAGGCTCCGGAATGAATACCTCCTGCCGGCCCCTGACCTTTCCGCAAATCCTGAATATATCTGACCTGATGTAATACAGGGAGAACTGCTACCTGGTCCTCATCGCGGCAGACTACCAGGATTTCATCAGAACATGACCTGAGTTCTTCGATCTGTCTCTCTAAAAAAGTCTTGTTCTCAAAAGTGAACAGATACTTTGGATATCCGTTGACCCTCGTGCATAGTCCGCCAACCAAAATGAGTGCTGAAATCATGATAAATGGATGGATGATTTTTTCAATACCCTGCTTCTTTTTATGACCCGTTCCTCAAGGTTTAGTAAATCCTGTTTTATAGAGATATCTGGCGTATATCCACCCAGACCTCCGGTCGAAACAACCCGGTGACAGGGGATCAGAATAGGGGTAAGATTTCGTTTCATTGCCATTCCAACTACCCGTGCCCCGGTTCCAACAGATTCTGCGATCTCCTTGTATGTCCTTGTCTCTCCATATGGGATTGTCTTGACTTCCCGGTAAATCCTGCCAAATACCGTATCATCCTGTTCATGAAGACTGATTAGGGGAGACAGAGTAGTCGTCTTACCAGCCAGATACTGTGAGAGAGAAAGTGGAATAGGGCCGGAAACACTCTGTCTGACAAACCGGATTCTGCTGACGACATTATCTGAATCCCATCTGATATAGACAAACCAGAGTCCGAACCTGGCAGATCCTTCCATTACTTCCAACCTTTTAACAATGAAGGGAATGTATGAACACTGACTTCCTGTATCTCCTCCTGCATCCAGCCTGGCAGTCGTTCTTTAATTGAGGGATCCAGAAACCGGTTATCACCGATGATAAGCACACCCCTGTCTTCCGGAGTCCGGAGAACTCTTCCAAGTGCCTGGAGAACCTTGTTCAGCGCAGGAAGTGTGTATGCAATAAATTTTCCTTCCTCACCATACTGTCTGGTATAATAGTGCATGATCATCTGTCTTACCTGGTTCCACGGAGCAAGGGGGAGACCGATGACCATGGCTCCGGTCAACATCTCTCCCCGGTAATCAAGTCCCTCTGAAAATTTACCTCCACAAACGGCAAATAAAATTCCTTTTTTCCCCTTCCCTGGCAGACTCATAAACCTTGTCAGTAATGGTCCTGCCTCACTGCTATCCCTGGGCTCAATAAATACCTCACGATCATGAAGATGCATCTCAACTTCTCTGGTTACTGATTCCAGCATCTGGTATGAGGGAAACCATACACCAAGGTTACCAGGGATTGTACAGAAGGTGAGAATGTAAGAGACCATCCTTTTCATATTTTCATCCGACTGCCGCTGAGAATACGCCGAAGTGATATCTGCAGTTGTGAGTACCATCCGATTCTTTTTTGGAAAATGATTGGGAAGTGAAAATGATGTAACCGGATAATCCACAGGAAGAGCTCTGAAATAAAGCTGCTGATAACTGCTCAGCGGCGTTAATGTTCCGGATATATATATTGAACAGAAGTGTTCCCGTGCAAGAGTGGAGAGGGCAGGAGATGGATCAATATTTCTGACTTCAAGGTAGATATTCTCATTATCCTTTCGAAAAAGTGTAAGGTATGCAGGATTAGTTCCTGAGTTGTGAAGCCGGTACAGAAAAGCAGAGAGTCGTTCAATCCCGGTTGTTCTGAAATCACCCTTTTTGCTGTTTGTCTCCCGAATATTTTCAGCAAGGTCCATGAAATCATCGACAACCTCCTCCATAGTACCATAGAGTGATTCACGAAGAATCATCCGGCTGAATAACTGAGGATCAAACCAGTCCTCAGTTTCAGTCGACCGACGAAGACCATCAAGAAATTTTTTTATGCCAGGAATAAGCCGTCTTATTGCTTCAAGGTCTTTGACATCCTTTTTTATTGAGGAAATATCATGATCTGCCTGTTCAAGGGCCCGATGATCAAGACTGACTGACATGATATCCTGCATCACATCGCCACAATTATGTGCTTCATCAATGAGCAGCAATATTTCAGAAGGTTCCCGTTGCAGATTCAGGTATAACTGCCCCCGGATCTGCTCGTCCATGATATGATGATAATTGCAGATGAGGACATCAGCCTGTAATGAAGCCTGTGCCATGACCTCATAGGGACATAACCCGCCACACGATTCGCGTAATGTGTCAGGTTTAATACATCGTTCAATAACCTGGGTAGAAAGGCGTTTACATGCATCAGACGGAACAAGACGAAGACCTCCGGCCTTTTCATTCTGAATTGCCATGCGGCTTCTGATAAAAAACGGACAGATGATTGGATGGTCCGGATCATTTTTTCTTATCTGATCAAGAATAATCTTATCTTTCGATGGGTCCAATGATCCCCGGTCAGCCCGCTCCCGGATAAGCGCAGTAGAGAATCCCTTGACAGCCTCACATTTCCGGTAGGTATCTCCTGAACCACCCAGGGGACACATCGAACTTTTCCCAACCAGATATGAAAATTTTAAACCGGGTTGTTTTTTCCGAATGAGTTCTAGTTCCCGTATATTGGTGGTAAGCTGAGATATGGTCCGGACTGCAACTATTATCTGGCGGTCTTTTCGTCCGGCTAATAATGCAGAGACGACGGAAGATTTTCCTGATCCGGTTGGTGCATCTATGAGGAGGACGCCACCCGTTCTGGCAGTGTCAAAAGCCCTCCGTAACATCTCTTCTTGTCCGGGCCGAAATGAAGAATAGGCAAACCAGTCCTGCAACTCATTCATCTGTAGCTGATTGACCCTGAATGCTTAAAGCCGATACGAAAGACCGCTAAAAATGATATAATATATATTATATAATTCCGTTTTTATTGAACGTTTCTGAATATTTTTTATCAGTTATCTGAATATGATTTGATACCCAATCCTTAAGAAATGTCATAAGTTCAATGGTTATCCCTAATTTGTTGGCCTGATAATCCTGGATAAGTGATTCAACTTTCCCAACAAAAGTATCATGCTCCTTTTTATGAAAAGCAAGTCCTGGGTAGTTACACTGCTGCATATATTTCTCTTCGGTTGAAAAATGATAGACCGTATATGCTGCGAGTTCATCCAGAATGTTACCAAGGACTTCCTTTCCCTTCTTTTCCAGCATTGCATCGTGAAGCATGTTGATAAGCTGAATCAGTTTTTGATGCTGCTCATCAATCTCGGTAACATGAACACTCAGGGAGTCAGACCACTTAAGAAATGCCATGATAAAGCTCTATCCATCCTTCATATTATATGTATTCCTCAAATGAACGATACCTGTTTTTCCTGTGAAAATTATATGTGAACAGAAATATATTGATACTATGGATATTATACAGAACACCTATATTCTGAAAAGTGTATCTAAAATAAAAATTTCCATTATTTTTACTATTTTCATAGTATACATCTCGGGATTTTGTTTTGGTGATGATACCTCTTATCAGAATATCCTCATAACCTATCCTGAGACATTAGAAAAACCCGGAGTTTATTATCTGAATGAATCTGTTTTTGTCAATGAATCGATTCATATCACCCATTCAGATATCATCCTTGATGGGCGTGGCAATATTATTACAGGGAATATGTCCCCTGGATCCATCGGAGTTATAATACAGCATCCGGAAATGATGATACATAATATTACCATCAGAAATATTATCCTGAAGGATTTTGACACAGGGGTTGTAATCGATGCATCCAATGAGATCAACCTAGAAGAATCAGATCTCATCTCACATATGAGAACAGGACTCCGGATAGATGCGTCAGAGAATGTACAGATAACCAGCTGTACGATCCAAAATAACAGAAATGAAATTACCGGTGGATATGGTATCCAGATATCAGATTCGAATAAAGTAAAAATAAATAACTCCCAGGTCACCGGGAATGGGAAGACTGGAAAAAGTAATTCAGGTGGTATTTATATTATAAACTCTTCTGAAACCAGTATTATATCCAGTCAGATCTCTACCAATCCGGGATTTGGGATAAGAGCAGATAATGGAACTGATCATCTAACAATATCAGATTGTGATATTTCTGCCAATTCAGGAGATGGAATACTAATCCAATCAGGTTCATCTCCAGAAATACAAAAATCAATTCTGGATAAAAACAAGGAATCAGGTATTGAACTGATCAAAGTGGTGCAGCCCGTAATAACCGGTAATGTTATCACTTCAGGTACCATGGGGATCTCTCTGTCAGACTCTGAAGGCATGACACTGACAGGAAATACAATAAAAAACAACCGGATTGGATTTGACATTTCTGCCTCAGATATTCGTTACTATAATCACCATATCTCAAATACCAATACAATAGACTCACGATTACTCCTCTATCTGAAAGATGTCCGGGACAGAAAGATTGGACCTTCGATGAACCCCTCGATGGTTATCATCGTAAACTCATCGGATGTTGGATTGTTTGATCTCGTGTTGTCAAAAAATTGTGCAGGCATTATACTTGCGAACAGTTCAAACCTTACCCTGTCAGATATATCTTTCATAGAAAATGGTATTGGTCTTCGGTCAGAATTTGGAACAACCAATCTGATATGCAATAACCTTCATGCAGAAAGAAACCTGGTAAGCGGATTTTATATAAGTAATACTCATAATTTTACCCTTTCATCAATCTATGGTCAGGAAAGCCCTTCTGGCATCTATCTTCACAACGCAACAGGAGGAGTATTAAAAAATATCTACATGACACGGATTTCCGGAATAAAATCACGAATGCCTTCAGGGATTACTTTGAGCGGGTGTGACAATATCACCGTTTCCAGGTCACAATTCTCAGAATGTTCCTATGCAGGACTCGTGTCAGACTCATATAATCTGAATCTCATTGAGAATAGGTTTCTTTCCAATACCTATGCCGGGTCGGTTCTCCTCTCAGGCCCGGTAGAATTGTACGATAATTCATTTATCAATAACGAGGATACCGGGCTTATCATGAGGGCAAATCAGAGCACTATCCTTCGCAATACATTCACCAATAATACGAACAGGGGGCTTTTATTGGTTTCGGGAAATGAAAACCTCTTTGCATATAATATATTTAAAAATTATAAAAACTGTCTGATTCAGGATAAAAATTCTATTAACACATGGAATACCTCTAACAAGGATAATTTTGATACAACGAATCCAGCCGGAAATTACTGGGGAGATCCTGAAGGAGAGGGATTTTCTGATGTATGTACTACAGATGCAAACGGTTTCTGTACTGATCCTTATATTATACAATTACAAAACACTGACTATCATCCCTTATCTTCTCAATATACCATGGAATCATATACCTTGAATACCGACCTGAACCAGAATGGCAGGGAAGATTTGCAGGATGTGGTGTTATATATGAATAAGGTCTCATCTGGTGACACCAGTTCATTGTATGATTTCAGTGGCGATGGGAAAATTAACCTGAACGATGTAGTTTCATTATTTCATATAATAATAAAGAAATAAAAAAATGAATATGAGATATCAGAATATTGAACATAAATTTTCCAGTTTTATCTAAAAATATCCTGTTTTTAAACGTAAAATTGAATAGAAACTATTTTTTATTGAGATGCTGAAGTTTGGAAGCACTATTGTCAGAGTATTTAAAATCGAGAAGCGATATGAAGGGCAAATTATTAAAATGGGGTTGTTTTTGCATGATTAAGATGAGGGGGCTTCAATAGTGACTAGCTGTGATGAAAATACCGGCTGCTTATGTGAACACACACCGGTCGATAATCCGGTACCTCTTGCAGGAAGAGCAAAATCATTACGACTTCAGCGTGGTATCCGTCCCTGGATGGCAAGTCTGATTGCTATCGGAGGGATTATTGGTTCAATCTACTACCTGGGTTCAGGCTATCTTATTGCTGAAATGGGACCCAGTGTTATTCTTTTGTATGCCATAGGTGGTCTTGTCATCTGGACCGTGATGCAGTCATTTGCCGAATTGCTGGTAAATGTCCCCAGACAGGGTAATTTCATAAGTCATTCCGCAGAATTCATCTCACCAACATGGGCTGTCGGGACCGGTTGGAGTTATTGGTTTAACTGGTGTGCCTACATCCCATCCGAGGCTGTGGCCGGGGGAATAATCATGCATGTATTTGCCCCTCAGCTCCCCATAGTTGCATGGGCAGTTATCTTTCTTACCATGATTACCCTTCTTAATATTATTCATGTAGGAGGATTCGGATTTGTTGAGAGTTCGCTGTCGCTTATAAAAATCATTCATAACGGAGTCTTTTGCATTGTTGCAGCTCTTATCATTCTTGGCTTAATTGGATCCGAAGGCCCTATAGGATTTAGTGTGCTTTTTCCACCAAATAGTGATCCCTTTACAGACATCTTCCCAGCCGGAGTCTTTATCCTCATCAGTAACCTTGCTCTCATTCTTGTAAACTTTCAGGGTTCAGAGATTGTCGGACTCGCCGCTGCAGAAACGCAAAACCCGGACAGGGTTGTCCCAAAGGCTTGTCGGCAGGTTGTATACCGGATTCTGCGTGTGGATATCATCCCCATCCTCCTGCTTGTCATGATCCTGCCATATTCGGAAGCGGGATTGTCAGACAGTGTATTTTCTCTCGCTCTTTCCAAATACGGATTTACAGAAGTTGCAGGAATTTTATCATTCATAGTTCTGACCGCAGCATTCTCCTGTGCAAATTCAGGATTTTATGGATCGGTAAGAGCACTGTATGGCCTCTCACTGGAAGGGATGGCACCTAAAATTTTTTCAAGACTGAACAAACAATGCACGCCAATGTATGCCACACTCTTTACTCTTCTCATGTGCTGGGCAGTCCTGAGCATGTGGTGGTTCTCAAATGGAGAAGGTGAACTGTATCTCTGGCTCTTATCTGTATCAGCATTTACCGGTGCTATCTGCTGGATATCTATCTGTTATTCTCAAGTGGTATTCAGAAGGCGTGTTTACGAACGGGGCTATACAAAGCAGGATATCAAAGCCCCGGCCCCCTTATCACCATGGTTCCCCTTAATGATCGGTGTAATTCTTGAGATATTTGCCCTGGTCATCCTTGCATTCAATGAGGATTTAAGAGGCTCTCTTTATCTTTCCGTCCCGGCAGTGGCTGTTCCCATGCTCATCTATTACATAGGGAGAAAAACCGGGACGATAAGCGGCATAAAAATCCGTCATGAAGATGAAAAACCATTTGAAGAGCTCTTCCCGGAAAAGCATAACACCTCATAATCTCCATTTTTGGTACATAGATGCAACCAGTAAAGAAGGTACCATATGAGGACCATGTTTCAATAAAGACCGGTCTCCCGCCAGGTATTCCGATTTACATTGGGAAACATGAACCGGAAGAGACACACATTACTGCTCTGGTATATTCTGCTGAAGGATTTACCATTTTTCCAGAGATACAAGCATCTGACATTTCGCAAATACGATCCGGAAACGATATCTGCTGGGTACACATTTCAGGACTGAAAGATAATGAAATGATAAATCAGATCCTGTCCGATGCAATCCTTCATCCATTAATTGCTGAAGATGTATTCAATACCAAAGGAAGAGCGAAGGTTGAAGATTTTGGTAATGCAATATTTATAATTCTTGATATTATCATCAGTAATGGTTCAGAACTGCAATCACGGAAGATAAACATCATTACGAAAGAAAAACTGCTTATATCAATATCAGAAACCAGCAACCCTTTTGAAAACATTAAAACCCGTATCACTCTCCCAAATGGAAAATTCAGAACACATGACATCGACTACCTGATGTATTCAATTATCGACTCCGTTGTCGATACCTATTTTTTTGGTCTCGAAAGAATTGAGGATTTGTCAGAAAAACTTGAAGAAAGGGTTGTTCATGATCCAAATCCGGACATCATCATTGAAATACAATCATTTCGACATACACTCATACAATTTAAGAGACAGGTCTGGTCACTTCGGGATGTTATTATGCACCTGGAACGATCTGATTCTGATTTCCTGACAGATTCAACCAGGATATTCATGAGAGATGTATATGATCATGTGATAAAAATTTCTGAAGATCTTGATATTCACCGGGAAATGGCTGAAGGAATCATGGAAATATATCTCTCCTCAGTATCAAACCGGACCAATGAGATCGTCCGTGTTCTGACTGTTATCGCAGTTATCTTTATCCCACTGACATTTCTTACCGGAGTCTATGGAATGAATTTCTCATATCTCCCCGGCATTGATCACCCTGACGGACCTTTGATCATTTTTGGGATAATGATCCTCATTACGACCAGTATGGCAGCAATTTTCAGATGGAAAAAATGGATTTAATCAAAAACCTGAATTGCATCACGCAATTTTTTTGTTGATACACCATACGGACCCTTTACAGTCAGAGATATGGTATATGTCCCTGGCTTGGTATATGTATGAACCGGATTCTGTTCAACAGAATTACTGTCATCACCAAAGTTCCATGACCATGACTCAATCGTTCCTGTAGAACGATCTTCACAACTGATGGACAGAGGAGTTTTTCCACTCTTTTTATTGATAACAAAGTCTGCAATTGGTTTGGATGTCTCCGATAAATCTGAATCTTTCAAGTCAGATTGATTGTTTCTCTTGCTGTTGTCTGAAGATAATATGGATGGATTCATCCGGCCAGATTTTGAATAGGTCGGTCCCACTGTCACGACCTGATCAGCTGAACTGACACCTGACGGTCCATACACCGTGAGCTTGATAATATATGAACCAGGTGCGGTATACCGGTGAGATGGATGTCTGGTCTCTGAAACCGCTCCATCTCCAAACTCCCAGAGGTACCGGTTGATACTTCCTGTAGATTCATCGGTGCACTGTACAGAGAGGGGAGCTATTCCTTCTGATGGTTTCAGACTAAAACCAGCAACAAGGGGTTCTGGTTCAGGTGAAACTACAATATATCCCTTTCTGCTGACCTGATTTGTTCCGGACGGTCCGGAAACTGTCAATGATACTGAATAGACACCTGTCTTATTAAATACATGAGTCGGGTTTCTTTCAGGAGAGATCTCTCCATCTCCAAAGTCCCATTTCCAGTCAGATACCTTCCCTAGTGACTGGTCAGTGAACCGGACCTTTAATGGTGCATATCCTGTTCGTTTATCTGTTCTGAATCGTGCCTGTGGTGGCGTAAGCGATGTACCTACTGTAATATAATCTTCTCTTACTTCCGTCGAAGAGCCATCAGGACCATGAACCTGAACACTGACGGTATAGATACCTGGATGGGTGTAGGTATGGGTTACCGTCTCACCAGTTCCATGGGATGAATCTCCAAAGTCCCATTTCCAATCTGATATTGTACCGGTTGATTCACTTCTGAATGTCACATGCAACGGTGTCGGGCCGGATACCGGGTCGGCAGAGAATGATGCAATTGGGATTGATATGGATTCGGTCACATTGATAAGATTGGTATTGATTATCTCCTGTGTATTTCCTTCAAATTCACGAGTCAGATGAACGGAATAGATCCCCGGTTTTGTATAGGTATGAGTAACTTCTGATTCATTCGAGGTCATTCCATCTCCGAACTTCCAGAGATAGGTTCCATTTTCCTTTGCCCATGATGAACTAAAATCAACGGTAAGAGGGGCAGGACCAGTCTTTTCTGATACTATGATCTCCGGAATTTGTATTTCAGATCTTTCCTTCGTATCAGGAGCTCTTTCTGACTCAGGTTTCGATACACTGGTAAATGTTTCTGTCTCATTTACTGGGATCGGCATCTCCTGCTCTATTTTTTCTGTTCTATTTATGCGGGCACTCTGATTATCTGAAGATTCATTAGGAGGAACATTCAGACTAGTACGATTTGGAACAACCATTGGTTCAGAAATAACCGGGACAACTATTAGTGATTGATTCGATTGATTCGACTCATAAGAAATAATGAAAGGCTCCTCACCTCTTGTTTGAACCGGTGAAATATTGTCAGCTTTCGATTCAGGAATTACAGGAACTGGTTCCTTAACCAAAACCGGCTGAGGAGCAGAATATCGGTTCTCTCCACCAGGACCTTTGACATTGAGTGAAACAAGGTATGAACCGGTGGCATTGTAGGTATGAACAGCATCTTGTGTTTTTGCAGAGGAACCATCACCAAAGTCCCAGATCCATTCAGTTATCTCTCCGAGTGACTGATCGGTGAACCTGACTGAATACGGGGCATAGCCTTCTGTACCATTACTTGAGAAATTCGCAACCGGTGGCGGGATTGGCGTTGTGACATTCACAAATTCATTCTTGGTAATAGTGCGGGATTGTCCCTCTACATCCTGAATAGTAAGACTTACGGTATACACACCAGGCAATGTATAGGTATGTACAGGCGAGGCATCACTGGATGTATTCCCGTCACCAAAACTCCATTGAGAACTCATCACATTGCCGATATCTGTCTTCCCAAATGTGACGGTGAGAGGAGCGGTTCCTTTCGCGGGTTTTGCAGTAATTATTAATTCAGGGGAGAGAGCAGACCCAAGAACAGAGATCAGGTCTGTCTTTTCCACACTATCATTCACACCTGGTCCGTCTGCATTCAGACGAACGGTATAGATACCAGGTTTTGTATAGGTATGCTCAGGATTCTTCTCATTGGAAGTTAACCCATCCCCAAAGAACCATGTCAGGTTTTCGACATCACCTGTGGATTTATCTGTAAATGCTACCGTAAGTGGTGCATCTCCTGAAATAGGCAGGGCCGAGAAAGACGCACGGACTGGTTCAATAGATTTTTCTGCGACGATGAAATTCTCTTTTACAAGAACATCTGTACCATCCGGACCAGTAATGCTCAGTTTTACATGATATGTTCCAGGGCTGGTATACACGTGGGCAGGGTTTTGTTCAGACGATGAAATCCCATCACCAAAGTCCCAGTCCCATGCAGTAATTATACCTGTTGAATCATCATGGAATGACACATCAAGGGGAACAGATCCCTGGACCGGATCAGCAGAGAATAGTGCTTTGAGTACTGGAGGAGCCTCAAGTACATTTATAACTGCATTTTTACGCAATTCATCTTTCCCGCCAGGTCCCCTGACGGTCAGCGTAATAGAATACTGGCCGGGTGTGATATAGGTATGGGTCGGGTTTTTACCTCTGAGTACCTTACCATCGCCAAAGTCCCAGATCCATTCAGTGATTACCCCTTCAGACTGATCAGTACATACAATGGCAAAGGGTGCAGTCCCTTCTGTGCTACTTACAGAGAAATCTGCAACCGGGGTCTTTGGTGGTGATAGTACAGATATGACTGAAGATTTTTCAACACTTTCTTCAGAGCCGGCATAATACAGAGTAAGACGTACCGGGTAATCCCCGGGATTGTCAAATATATGAGTGGGAGCCGGTTCAGTAGAGTTCGAGCCATCGCCAAAGTCCCAATATCTCGTTTCATACGCTCCGGTTGATGTATCGGTGAATTGAACCGAAAGTGGAGCATCTCCTGACTCAGGTGTAAATACAAAATCCACAGAAGGTTTTGATACAGGAGTTACTGGTTCAGATGTCTCAGATAACTCGGCTGTTGTATTTGGTTCAATAGTTTCTCCTGTATCTTCAGTACCTTCAGATGATTCTGGAATTTGATTGGCGATATCAGGTATGACAATTTCTTCAGGCTCTGGAAGTACTTGTTCAGACACGACAGGGAAAGGGTTATGCGATTCTTCAGGGGCAGGAGAAGAAACAGATTCCGAAAGAACAGGGATATTCTCTGCTATGGGTGTTGGCAATACTGGTTCAGGAACAGATGAAAAAGAAGGTGTAGGTTCCGGAGTGGGAGTTGTTGGGGCCAGGGTAGGTGGTGGAAGGTCAGGGTGAACAATGATATAGGAAGGTCTGGTCAGAATATCTTCATTATGGATACCGGTCACTTTGAGAGATACTTCATAGGTTCCAGGTTTTTCATATACATGGACCGGGTTTTCAAGTTCTGAAAATAATCCATCACCAAATGACCATTCCCTCGAGACTATGGTTCCGGAAGTCTGTTCTTTAAACCTGACCTGCAGGGGGGTGGTTCCTTCAGTTGGTTCAGCAGTAAATGATGACACCACCGGAGTTATTACCTGAACAATCCCGGTTTTTGTAATGGTATCAGAACTTCCATCACCTTCAATGTGCAAGGTGATATCATATGTTCCATCAGTCTGATAAATGTGTATTGGAGATTTTGCTGCTGATGTGGTCCCATCACCAAAGTTCCATAACCACGAAGAAACCGGCCCTGTTGAAAGATCGATGAAACTGACTTTCAGAGGAGAAAGACCAACTCCATCAGCGACTGAAAAATCAGCATGGATCGATGATCCTACAGGAACTGGTACAGGAGTTGTAGGTTCATTCTGTTCGGGTACTGCTTCTGGCGCTTTCAGAACAGTCACCTGATCGTCAGGTTCTGTGATCTCTCCGTTCTGAACAACAATAGGAGACTCGGTGCTTTCGGTGCGCTCTGTAAGAACCGGCTCAGGCGATGAGACTGATTCTGAGTCAGGTTCTGAAACCGAAATATATCCAATTCTTGTCTTTTTATCTGAACCGGCAGTACCTGAAACGGACAACGAGACCGTATATACACCGGGTGCGAAGTACGTATGAATCGGATTTTGTTCTGATGAATTCTCACCATCACCAAATGACCATTCAAAGTGGTCGCGTATTCCAGTAGAGAGATCGGTAAAGGAAACCGTAAAAGGAACCTTTCCTTCCTGCTTATCAGCAGAAAAGTCTGCAGTAATGGTTGAATGCGCATTCTGCACACTGATTGGAGGAATGTCTCCAGTGGATGTACCAATGCACAGGATCAAAGATAATAGAATTACCCCGACTATTCCTGATTTAATACATAATTTCATATGCCCAACCCATCGTGATATAACCATATGGGTTTTTATATATAAAAATTATTATCTTAAAAATGAACGCCGAAGGGGAGATTTGAACTCCCGAGGTGTTACCACCAGTGGTTTTCGAGACCACCGCCTTCCCGGACTAGACTACCTCGGCACAGGTGCTTAAACATGTTATCACTTCCGTTTGATAATAATATCGTAATCATAAAGATATCTGACATCACTATTGAAATTATAATGACTCATTTTTCCTTACCCTTCTATGAGTTTGGCCCGGCAATTATGCCCGGCAGATCACTACACTTATAGAAAAT
>NZ_JAIWNS010000143.1 GCF_020216685.1 Methanospirillum hungatei
ATTCTCTCTTAGTATGAACCGACATTCTATATGCTCTTTTTTACTTCTTGTTGTTCATTCAGAAAAGTCTATTAGAATGCGTATTTATATTCCCTGTATAAGCCAACTAGTACTTTCTGTATGAGTACTCCATGCATCTTCTGCTTTCCATCACCCGAAAAAACACTCTTCTCGAATATGTATGCCTATTGCCGGTTTGATGATTACCCGGTTACGCCCGGTCATCTCCTCATCATCCCCTATCGCCATATCATATCTTTTTTCGATGCAACCAACGAGGAACAGGCTGCAATGATGGAACTCGTCAGGTCAGGAAAGGAGTATTTAGATGGGTTAATTCGGTCCTTCGTGTCAGTGAAACGATGCTGAACGAAAAAGATTAGCCCCAGTCGTCTCTGAAATTTTAAGCACAATAATGGAAGCCTGATTCAGAATAGGCTTGAACATAGTACGGAATGGCTCAGGTTCCCATTATGAGAGCACCCTGACATCCCGACATCCGAAAGAGGCGTAGAGAACGTCCTTATCTGGAAAGGCACAATATTATGATCTGAATCGGCAGATAGTTTAAATACATACTTCACAGAGAGGATATGAGATATCTGTGATACCTTTCGTTCTACTCCTCTCTTTTATACTGTTTATCCCTCTTTTCATCGGTGCAGCAGTCGCCCTGTTTCTCTGGTATCACCGGAGGGAGATACAGGATGATATCGCCATCCTCTCCCTGGCCGGGTTACTCCTTGGAGAAAGTCTCTATTCTGCAACCTACAGCAATGAACTTCTCCTTCCTGGTCCGGAAGGGTATATGTTCCTTGTCTTTTTCAGATATCTTGGCATGTTCCTCTTCCTGGTCTCAATGATCTGTTTCTCTTTCAGGTTTATCGGATTCTGGAATAGGAAAAGCAGAATCATTCTTGGGATTATCAGTATACCGGGAATTGTATCACTTTTCATCATCGGAACAAACTCAATTCATCGTCTCTATTACCCGAATGTTATCCAGATTACCGCAGATATCCCTCATTTTGTTCATACGAATGGAATCCTTTACATGCCGGTCCAGATATATGCCCTTCTGGTTCTGGTTCTGATAAATGCTTCCCTCCTGTACTGGATGTTCTCATCACCCCGATCCTATGGCTCTACCGTCTGGCTCATTTTTATCGGTGCTCTCTCCCCCCTGGTCGGGCTTATATTATACCAAAGTGGTATCCGTCCGTTCGGATTTGTCAACCTTGTTCCATTCAGCCTGATAATCACGGCTGTTGGATGTACCCTTGCCCTGGTAAAATATCGCCTCTATACCCTCCGGCCGATTGTCTATCGCAGTATCTTCAATGAAATTCCTGCAGGGATACTTCTATTAGACGCCGAAAACCGGATTATTGATATAAATCATATGGCACGGTCTTTGCTGCAAATCAACAGAACTGATGCGATAAATATCTCTCTTGGGGAACTCCTCCCTTCAAACCACCAGATATTTGATGTCCTTGCATCAGCTACTCAGGACCATGTGGAGGTATCATCAGGGGATCGGTCGTTATACCTGACAAAAAATAGTTTAGCTGGTCTTAAAGGTGAACACATCGGGACTTTGATTCTTCTTACTGATATTACCAGGCAAAAAGCAGATGAATATGCCTTACGTCAGAATGATATCATAATTCGAAGCACGCTTGATGCAACGAAAGATGGGATGCTTATTGTGAATCAGCATCATCAGATTATTGGCTCGAACGAACGTTTTTTCCGAATGTGGGATGTCCCTGATACGTATCGAACCTGCACTGAAGAGAAAAAACTCCTTCAGGTTATGGAGAGAGAAACAGAACATCCATCATCATTCTCATCACTGATACAGGAAATTGCAGATGGAATCGTCACACACTCTGACATAATTTCTCTGAAAGGAGGAAAGGTACTTGAATGGTATACCACACCGCTGATTATTACCGGACAGCAGATGGGCCGGATATGGACTTTCCATGATATAACCGATCTGAAAGAGAAGGAGCGTTCTCTAAAGGAGAGTGAATCACGGTTAAAATTAGTCCTTGACAATGCACCGGATCTTATCTGGCAACTGGACATGGATGGAAATTTCACCTATGTATCCCCCTCATGGACCCGGGTTCTTGGGTATGCGGTTGATTTTGTCGTCGGTAAAAACTTCCGGTTTTTTGTTCATCCTGACGATATCTCTGTTTGTGAGCAGTACCTTGAAAAGTCTTTCATGAAAACCGAAACAAGACCAGGAGTAGAATACCGTGTCCGTCATGCGAATGGAATATGGCATTGGCATTATGGAAGCCTTATCATCACGTATAATTCAGATGCTGATCGGTATTCTGTGATTGGAACATCCCGTGATGTGAATGACATAAAGATTGCAGAGAAATCTTTGAAAAATGCGAACCGCCAGCTGAACCTTCTGACCAGCATTACCCGGCATGATATTCTCAACCAGGTCACCGGTCTTATCGGGTACCTTGAATTTGCATTGGATGAGATACCGGCTGGAAAGGTTAGAACATATCTTGAAGAATGTGAATACTTTACCCGGACGATACAAAACCAGATTGAATTTACCAGGGTCTACGAGGATATCGGATCACTGGAACCGGTATGGCAGAATATCGGCGAAATCATGCAGAAAAAGCGTTCTGTTGCTCGAATTACTATTTTACCAGATGTTTTCCGGTATGAGGTCTATGCTGATCCCATGTTAGAGCGGGTATTTGATAATCTTCTTGACAATTCTATCCGGCATGGAGGTCATGTAACTGAAATTACTATCTCCTGTCATGAACATGAAAAGACGCTCGAAATCACGTATCAGGACAACGGCACCGGTATTCTAAATGATGAAAAAAGCCGGATATTTAAACGAGGGTATGGAAAAAATACCGGAATGGGTCTATTTCTTGTCAGAGAGATCTTACAGCTGACCGGGATTACCATCTATGAGACCGGAGAGCCGGGAACTGGTGCACGATTTGAGATGCTTGTTCCAGAAGAATCATTCAGGGTTATACAGGAGTAGGAACACGTTTCATCAAAAAAATTTTTAACCCATCTTCTCATGAATAAACTCTGCAATCGTCTCAATTGACCGTTTAGTGAGGAGTATCGCAATCTTTCCGGAAATATCCTTTTCTCTGACTTCAAAGACGGTATGCACGAGAGCAACCTGCTCTTCGGTAAGAAACCTGGAGTCGGCCAGGATATGATCCAGTGAATCCTCATGATATTCAGGGATATGAAATTCTATCTTTTTTCCCAGGATATTGGTTATTGATCCCATGACTGCATTTACAATGATATTTGCTATCTCAGTCAGAGTCATCTGCCAGAGTTCATCATTCGTCTGCGTTTTTTTCTCTTCCCCGGTCATGAGAAGGAAGAGACCTTCAGCACTCTCCTGTGGAAACATGAGCATTGCCGTGCCATCAAATGCACCACTGTAATCCTGGTTTATAACGGTAAATGGAAGGTCAGGACGAGGAAGTTCTTTTTTTAATTCACGAACCGTACAGATTTTTATCTCCGGAACCCGCAGACTGACATGATGGCCGGTCAGGGTATTCAGGCTCCCTGCAGATCGTCCAACTCCGATATTGACCAGTTCCACCATCCCGTCCAGAACCGGCTGTGATATATGGTTCATGATTCTTTGGTGATCAGGTTTGTAATCACCGGGATGAGTTCTTCGGCTTTTACCGGTTTATTCAGGAATGCCCGGGCTCCAAGAGAGAGACATTCATCCCTTGTCGAATCCTGGACATCAGAGGTGAGCATCACGACCGGTATGGTATTCCCGGTATCATGAAGTTCTTTTAAGACCTCGATCCCGTCTTTTTCAGGCATCAGGATATCAAGCAGGATAAGATCAGGCTGTAGCTCTTGTATCTTGAGAAGACCGTCATTTCCGTCTACTGCTTCATAGACCGTAAATCCTCCGGCACGCAAGGGAGCACCGACGACCCTGCGTTGAAATACTGAATCATCAACGATTAAGATACTGCTCATTGATCATCATAATGACGGGAATTATGAAATAGATTGTGGAAGGTATATATCTCATTCCTCTCCCGGATATCTGAAATGACCGGCAGGGACCCGGATCTCAAACCGTGCCCCTTTTCCCGGTGTTCCGGTCTCGATTATCTGCATCCCGGTGATACCCAGAATCTCTCTTGTAAGAAAGAGCCCAAGGCCGGTATTTGATCCAAAACCTTTGTTAAAAATACGTCCCTTTTTATCTGATGGAACCCCAACGCCATTATCCTCAAGAATGATGGTGACACTATCAGGGCCCTTCACATGTGACACCGTAATGTGGGAGGTATGTTCTCCATGACGGACCGCATTCTCAAGCAGATTGTACATGGCTTTTATGATGAGGGGATCTGCTAATATCTCCAGGTTTCCGGTATTGGCCTCTATGGTAATGTCCCTAAATATCGGTCCGGTTCCTGAGTTCTTCACTAACGACTCGACATGGTACCAGGTCGGGGCAGCATTTCCCATCTCCTGGTAATCACGGGCAAAGGTGATATGACGCTTCATGGATAGCGTCGATTCTCTCATCTTTTCAAGATACGTCTGAATTTTTCCTCCAGGTTCCTGATTCAGAAGTATCCCTAAGTATCCTTCAAAGACCGTCAGAGAATTTAACAGGTCATGCCGGGTGATTGAAGCGAGATTATTCAGTTTCGAGAGTGCCATCTCAAGAGCACGTTCGGTAATTTTCTTCTCTTCCAGTTCAAAGGCGATCTGGTCTTTTATCTGCCTGTACCTGAAGACCTGTTCGGTAATGGCCGTCACATCTTCAACCGTGATGATCGCCTGTGCCCCTTCATCCGGGAGAATAAAGGGGGATATTGTTATTCGCTGATATTTTCCTTCATTCTGGGAGTTCTCCCTGAGTGGAAAAATCCGGGGATGGAACCGTGATGAGAGGATGACCGGTCCGCCTCCTTTGAATACGACTTTCAGCCGTGACCTTTCATGATGCTCTCCGAATACCGGTACAACATCCTCAAGAATCTTTCCTTCTGCCTGGATTTGGCTGATACCGGTCCAGGTTTCTATAGTCCGGTTCCAGAACGTGATGGTGTGATCCTCACGGATGATGCAGATACCAACCGGGAGGGTATTCAGGCTTTGGGAGATGATGGATGCATAATCAGACGTCATAGCCCCCTCTCCATGATCTGCAGAATGGTTCGTTGCAGAAAGTCGAATGATTCTGAGGTAATTGAAAAGAATAAAATCCCCTCAATCTCACGATCCTGGATCTGAAATTTTGTTCTGGCAAGGATTCCCTGCTTGGGCTGAGAATTGATAATAAGAGTATTTTCCACCCATTTTCCAATCCGGTACACCGGGTAGAGGAAGGTGAGAGGAGAGGAAAGGAGAATAGAGAATGAGCTCATAACCGAACTGATAATAACATTCCCGACTTCAATGAGAGTTTCAACCCTGAGGGCATCCATCTCATCCGGAGATCCCTCCTCACCGGTCAGGAGAACGACGAGGTGAATTGCACTTTTATGAGGGATGATAAGGCTGAGTGAACCGGTATATTCACCGGAGAAGGTGAGAATTACCTGGGATGATTCATCAGGGTCGGTGAGATCCAGAAGAGATGAGGCCTGAGTATGCATGTCACATATCCTGACTTCAGGAACCGTCAGGGTAACATGAGCCTTGGTCAGCTCGTTTATCATCCCTGCTGAATGACCGACTCCGATGGTGACAAGTTCCCGAATCCCGTCTATTACTTCATCAGATATTTCCATGATCGTAATTCCGTGTTCATGGTTACTTGTTGGTTTTACTAATAAATGTTCCTGAATACGCAAGTATCAGATACTATTTATTCATCCGAATCAACATCTGCTGCATATATGGTCAGAAGGAGTTCAGACCCGTCGAATAATCTGTATTCTGGTTTCCTCCCTGAATGAGAAAAGGTTTCACGGAAAATTATTGGTACACCATCACCTCTTTTTTCCATGTAAAATCTTCTTCCCCCAATGGTTTCTGCATATGAAACAGGGCATTCGGAAAGGAGTGACGTGATCAGTTCGTTTCGTGTTGCCTGTCTGAACTCAATGGTATCTAGTGTTATCGTATTTGGGAGAGAACCAGGTGAATAGATCTCCAGCCGGTCATCATACAGGAAAAGTCGAATTTTTGACCCATATATGGAATAGTCCCTGTGTGCAACGGCATTTACAATCGCCTCAAAAACGGCACGCTTATTGTATTGTGTTTTTTCAATCCTGTATGGTGTTTTCCGAGCGGAAATTCTCTGGTTGGACATGACAAACGATACTGCAGCATCGATCTGTTGATCCAGCGGACCGGTTATCTTTCTTGCATCAACCTGAAAGTGAGAGTCCTGAATAATTCCACGATAATGAACCGCTTCAATAAACGCTCCTGTAAGATATTTTTCAGGATGGATTGATGAAAGAAGTACTCCTGACACTGTAGCACAAAGAATGCCTGATTCATCCCGTTTCAAAAGTCCTCTTTTCTCTAACTGAACTTTTGGATCTTCATTTGGAGATGTAATAAATCGTTCATAATAACGTGGCTCTAAGTCGGAAATAGATGTATTGGGAACAGTCTGTTCATCAAACCAGATAACCCGTGCCTGACTTCTCTGCTGAAAGAGCCGTGCAAGATATTCCGGGGGCATCTGACGTTTAGAACTCCCAAGACGCATCAGATATCCTCCAGGACTTTGATGAACAAATAAACTTCTTGGAATTTCAATTTTCAATATATGGCGTGAAATTCCCCTGCTGTCAGGTAACGTAATTCTGAAGGCACGATAAATCACCGGAGGGTTGATGCTGTCCATGCAGATATCCCTGATATATGTCTCTACAAGATCGATCTTTTCAAGAGGTATACCTAGAATCTCGCGTGTTTTGTCATCAACTCCGAGTATAAGGATTGCTTCATTGGTATTTGCAAATGCTGCAATTTCATCTGCAAGATCATTTCGTGACGGACCCTTAACTCTGTCCCCAATGAACTCTACTCTTTTTAATTCGAATGCGTTATCTTCGCCTAGACGGATTTTTTCAAGAAGATCATGAGGACTGTCCAACATGGTCATTCCTTAAGAATACGAGTATATCTCTGCTCAAATGCATTTCTTCCACCCTCCATCAGGCTACAGATCTCCTCTCGAACTTCTCTATCCTGCAAAGTTCCCTGGTTATTTATTATGGTATTTTCATGTTCAGATTTGAATGGTATTATGAGGTCTGCATTACCATTTACGACTATATTTGCATTATGGGTAATAATAATCACCTGACGCTTTTCCTTTAGACCTTGCAACAATGTTACAATGAGATTGAATATGAGATGGTTATCAAGATCATCTTCAGGTTGATCGAGAATCAGCGGGTTTGTTCCATATCTTAAAATAAAGTACAATATCGCTGCGTTTTTCTGCCCCGGCGATCCTTCTGTAATATCTTTGTATTCTCCCTTCTTTTCATCCCAGTACCCGATATAGAGTGTATCTTTCGGAAACCAAAATGCAATCTTATCCAATTGTTCTGGAGAGCATTTTTTCAGGGACTTTAACAACCTATTATCAAACCCGTCTATCTCCTCGCCATCACATAACCGATAGAGGATTTTTTTCACTGCATTCAAATGAGAAAGGGAGATTTCTTCTTTTTTCTCATCTTGCCGGGAAGCATTCATTTTGAAAGAGAGGGTATCTAGAATCCCAGACTTGTCATCAGAAGATGAAAGGAATGATGCCTGATTCCCTTTGATATTAAGTATTTCCCGAAGTGTTTCCTCTGCTGATGATTTGTCTCCAAAGGGAATGATCCGCATAATAATCTGGCTTTTCCCGTTTAGATACTTTGAAAGAAATCTTTTCCGTTTTTCTGTCAATTGGTAGCGATGATCATTTATTTCTGATAATAATTCACTCTCCTGTCTTTTGTACTCCTGAAGTATCTCAATTAACGAATCATATGAACGGATCTCTTCCTCGATTGCTTCTTTCTTTTGAATTAGCGATCCATACTCCGAAATATCATGAATGCCCTGTTCTAATAGTTTTTTTGTCAGATCTTGATATCTATTTACTACAAAATCGAAATCTTTTTTCCAGGGTGAAGTTTCTTTGGTTTCTAACCAGGATTGCCATTCTTCCTTCAACTGATCTGCGATGGTCGTAATACCGGATATCAATTCATTAATTTTTTTTGTTTTTTCTGTTAATTCCTGAGCACACAAAGCCTCCGTGGGTATTTCCGGATTTAGATCGGCAATATCCGGATCAATAGCTCCCATTTGAAAAACAAGAGTATTTATTGACTCATGTGCGTTCTGCCAGCTCTCCTCCCATATTTCGATAGCACGGTTTGTTTTCATCACTTTATGATACTCTGCCAGAATCGTTGAATACCCGGATTTTTCTATGTGGTGTATCTTTTGAGTAATATCTGACAGAGTTCCATAAAGTGTGTTTTTATCAGGGAGTGATGCATATATCTCCCTGATTTTAGCCTGAATTGTCAGATATCTCTTTGTCAGGGTTTTCCATCTGGATTGCCACTCTGAAAATCCGACATCAGGATCCTGATCTATCATGTCGATGAATGAAGAGGGATTTTTCGCCATCTCAAATATCTGTTTTTGGCTGAATATGGTAATAGGGAACCTTTTGACAATATCACCTGCTACATCGTCATATACAGTATCATCTGATAACAAGGATACCGTATGGCGGTTTGTTATAGCACTCCATTCTATATGGTATCGAACGTGATCTTTTTCATATTCAAACGAAATTACAGAGTCTTTCTCAAGAAGCCCTGCAGGATCTTCATCATGGGATAAGCAATATTTTTGAAGCTCCGACTGTAATGATTTTGGAATTTCTTCTTCTCGTACCGCTGCAATTCTGATAAACTCAGCGAAAGATGATTTCCCTGTCCCTCTCCCTCCAATAATCGTATTTAAACCGGGGTTCAGATGAACGATGAACTCTTCTCCTTTTCCCATATATCTGGTGTTTTTTATCGTCACCTTCGGTATCCAGGGATGATTTATGGATGATAAATCAATAGTATCGTTATGAGATATTTTAACCGAATTCCTGGCATCCAATACTGCCATTTCGAGTCCATCCACGTTAGGTTCACGCATTTTTATCCAGGTGAATAGTGGTGGGTCTTGTTCATTGGGGAGTCTATGAAGATCAGATCCGACAATCTGTGCCCAGGGAGGATCTGCGTTTTTCACTATTTCAGGCCAATCTGATGACTTTTGAGTGGTTTCTATCACGATATTGTAATTATTTGCAAGAAGTCTGCGTAATGAATTTGGTGGTAATCCGAATATTCCGGCTTTCGTATCTGCATGAGCAGGGATTGGAAGGGCACCATGGTTTTTGATACATTGTAAGACTTCCAGAGTATTTTTTTGGGTAAAAACACCGTTTGTTTCACCCCACATACTTTTCGGTATATCTAACCTGGTGAGCAGATCCTCAACATCCCGTGTCCCTTTGTTTGTATCGAAAATTGCAAGTATATGAGTATTATCAACGGTTGATAGTTCTACACCTGGAAAGATGATAAGTGGTCGAAATCCAGATGGATGATTATTATATAACTCAGCATATATTTTTTTTATGGGATCAATTGCCTCGCCGGTATTATGGTCAGTAATGGCAATTACATCAATACCTGTCTTCATAATGGCAAGAAGCCAGGTTTTTAATGGAATTTCCTGCAAAGAAATGCTATCATGTGAAGCAGAGGTATGGAGATGAAGGTCACATTTCCACCAGCGTGCTCCCGGGTATGAGAAAATTGAATTCATTATAATGATTTCCTACATTCTCTTAATCCTGATAATCGGTGAGAAGAATGGGGCATTCTTCCCATAGATTATAAAAAAACTCAACAATCCGGGATCGTTATTTTTCCTCATACATGAATCAGTTCGATATGTATATCATGTTATTTTTGTGCAAGAAATAATTATTCTATTTCAACATGTATCTTTTTGTGCTGCATCAGGATACATGAAAGTATAATAATGGTACTATCCATTGAGTTCGTCTTCATTTTTTAACAGATAATTATAACCACACCTCTCCTTTATACACAACCGTATTGGATTTCAGGGTTTCAGCGATAGTTATCGTCCACAGCCCGTGTGGTTTTAACTCCTGGTTGCCCCCGCCACTGTCACCACATCCGGTCTGGCCTGGATTATTCACAAAAAAGTATGTTCCTCCTCGTTTTACGATAAATATCTGGGTCCCCGGCCCTACTCTAAACGGATCTGATCCTATCGCTGCACATCAGGAGACGGTATGGCTGGATCCATCCGGAGGGGAGATATGAATACTCATGTCTTTGAGTTCATTTCCTGCTCCCGGACCGGCACTTCCTCCTGATCGACCACTGATTCCCTCACCTGCCATGCACAGTATACTGACCGCATCAATCATCTTTGTGGTGTTATTGAAGATAGGGTCGGCTTTAAACGCAGTAAAGGCGGTATCTGGGACCGATCCGATAAGGCCCATCATAAAGGCTGAGACGATGGATGCCAGTGCAACCACCAAAGCAACCATCAGTATTTCTCCGATTACTTCTGACACTGCAGGATCATTTGGGTATCCGGGTATTCTGCTCATGGTATGTACCTGTCAGTTGGCGGTTATATTATTTTGTGTATTTTTCATTATTCTGGTATTGATGACGGGTGCGTATAATGGCGGCAATGATTTTTGAACAATTCCTGATTATTTGACTAATTTTTAAGAGGATTATTCGGAAAAGGTTTTTAGTATCAGTCATCACGATCTTCTTTTTGTAGATGATCTGGGTACTATGATTTAAAAAAAGATAGAGGAAAACAGAGGTTTCTCACTCTATGATGCAAGAGAACTTTCGAAAGAGAAGAAGAGATTGGGAAATCGATTGCTTATTTTAATCTTTGAATTATTCGGTCATTTCCAGTAAGGTTTGAATTACTTCCTGCCCGTCTTTATAACTTATTCGATTATAGAATGTGAATGGATTATTTGTATTCATTAAGCGTAACAAACAATCTTTTAAAAAACTATACTCCGATAGAAATTCACCGATAATATCAAATCTGATCTCCTGACCTCCCATGTTGGGATCAATGAGGGCCAGAATATCTCCATAATCTTTGAGTAGTTTTCCCTGCTCCCATTCGTTATCATGAGAAATATTATGCGAGATTCGATAATGCCTGTCCCATGATGCTTTTAATTTCAAGACGAGAAGAACCGATCTATTAGGTATACGAAATGAAATATTGCCGATCTGTCTGATTTCAGTATTTTCAATGAGTATCTCAAATGAGAGGCTCTTATCTGTACCTTCAAATTGCTGATCCCTTTCATATGTTCCGAAATCTATGATGATTGGTTGTCCTTCTGATGAAATTTTCTTTACTGTGCTTCCGGTAGTTGTATATGGTAACCGGTAATCAGAAAAACTGTGTTCTTTCTTCAGATAATGCTTCAGACTTTGTCTTATCCGGCTACTTGTGATCAGGTCAATGTCAAGTGAACCAAACCAGGGGTTATATGCATGAACAGCCTAGCCACCTATAAGTACTGGAAGAAATTGAGAACCCTGTGTTTCATGTCGTAGTAACCATTGACTGATTATCTCAAGAATCTCAAGAGATTCAGAAATTAAAGCTGATGATGGATTATAGACGGTCAAATATTTCTACCATTTTTTTCGCAAGATTTATGCCTGAATATCCCATCCCTGCAATATCAAGGAGGGTTTGACCGGGTGATGTTACCCGTATCCCCTCAATTAACTTCGATGATTTACTTACATCCCTGTCTGGGAGGTATACTATTGCCTTAATTCTGCCTGTTTTATCTGTATACGTATTTAGAAGAAACGGAATATATTCTTTATCAATATAAAAATGGATTTCATCATGTTTCATTGCATAACCAGTATAAAGGCCGGCTGCCGTAAAGGAATTACACACCAATTCAAACCCGTGCTTCATACCTACATCACTGAGTTCTTGTGCTGCTGAATGAAAGTCTTGATGAGGAGGCCAGAATTCACTGATCTGTAATTTTCTCGTATTTCTCTCCCATGCGATAACATTAAAGAGAGGGGAAATGTCTTGAATCTGAATAAGATTGACATTTTTTATTGCAATGTCTGAATCAAGTAATTCCTGGATCACCTTATGAGCAAGACCATATGAGACATGTTCCTTTACTGCCAGCTGTCTGATTGAGGTTCTTTTCTCCTTTAAAAGACGACAAATAACTCTCCAGGATTTTTCGGCGGTTATTTTTCCTTTTGTGGCGTATTGATCGGTTATTTGAGGGATGGTCAGATTATGAGGGAGTTGAACCAACTCTACATTGATTTTTTCCGCAAGTAATTGAATTTCCTGAGGGATTACGGTAGCCGCAATGATAAATCTATAATTCTTTTTGGATGTTTCTTTTTCAATGAGTGCCTTTTGAAGGGCTGTATAACTAAATGATTCAATAGACACTCTTTTTTTAACCTCAATAACATAGGTCCACTTCGGATCCTGGATCAGAATATCGGACTGAACCGGAGTATCAGTAATAATCGGTTCTTCATAGGAAATCATTGCGTCTTTGGATTGAATACCTAAAGTTGACACAATAAAATCCACAATTTTTTCTTTATCGGTACTGACATGTAAGGAGGACACAAGTATCAATGAAACGTGATATATATTTAAATTTATCAATGATACATATCACTAAATCATGATACCTTAATAACCATATCAATGATACCTCTCCTTCTCGTATCTCTCTCATCTCTCTACACTCCTTTCTACTCCACCTGGATGTCTGATGAAACTCGGTATGTAACGCAACATATAGTCCTTACGAAAGAGGGAAACTCCTTTACGAATGAATCACTATACATAGGAGAATAGCTAATAACCCCCTTCCAACAAATTGAGGCATATAAATACTTTATAAACTTGCGATCAGCAAAGGGGGGTTTTTACTATCCTCATAGGAGTATCTGATAACCTAATCCTGGTGAGAGAGGGCATATGACATTTCAGGATTATCAGGCATCTGCATCTGATTCTCATACTCTGTCTGCTCCTCTGAAGATCCTGTATGTCGATGATGACACGGACCACCTCGCTCTGGCCCATCATTATCTTGAAAAATC